>JAEOTN010000321.1 GCA_016839865.1 Promethearchaeota archaeon
AACAACATAAGCCTGGATATAGACAGAAGACATATATTACGATCTATTTTTGAGGGCGTCGCATTTAATAGCAAATGGTTACTTGACGGAATGGAGGGCGCACTTAAATTCCGATTAGATCCACTAGTTTTTATTGGTGGAGGTGCAACCTCGTCAGTTTGGGCTCAAATATTTGCAAATATTTTAAATCGACAAGTGAAACGGGCGAAATTGCCACAGGAATCAAATAGCTTAGGAGCAGCATTCATCGCGTTAGTCGCATTAGGATATATGAAATGGGAAGATGTTCCTAATATCGTGGAATATGCTGAAGTTTACACACCTCAAAAAGAATATCTAGATCATTATAACGCGATGTTTAAGGAATTTAAAGGCATTTATGAAAGGAACTACAAAATGTATCGAAGATTAAACAAGTTCAATCATTAATTCATTTTTCTTTTTTTGAATCAAACCGATGTTTATCCCGCTTTTGATATTTTTTCATAGATTGAGCAATTGCATCATCCAATGAGATGTTGTAAGAATTTGCTATGCAAGTAATAGCAAAGAGTAAATCTCCCAATTCAGTGTCAATGGAGTTCACGGTTTCATCCGATTTTTTCTTCTTAATTGACGTTAGATGCATGATCTCCCTAGATAACTCTCCTAACTCCTCCATTACTGCTGCTAACATCCCTAACGGGGACCAATACCCCCCATTTTGTTGGATCCAATCATCCACTGCTGTTTGAATTTCTTCAAGCGTTCGTGTCATTATTATTACCATCTATTAGTTGTTATAGTGTAAGGCGTTTTCGCTCCTCATATTCTTGTTTCTTTCCAGGATTCCATAGTTCCAAAGGTGCATAATAATTTGTAATCTTAGAGATACGCTTAATTATATGGTCTTTTGGTTCGACTGGTGGATTTTTATTGAAGTATCCACATTTTGGACAAGAATAGAAATCAAAATTATACGTAAAGGTGTTTGCACCTTGATCAAGCAAGGATAATGTTTGAGATTTTAAAACATCGATTTTCTCATTTTGGGGTGAATTTGTTAACCAAATTGGCAAGGCTGTATTATTCTGGATAATTTTTGAAGTTTGTGCATGTATTTCGGCTCTCTTCAATAACGGAATCTCTCGAGCGTAAGTTCCGTGAGCCGAAGGTGTGTAGTAAACTGCTTCAGTATCTAAGTTACCATTAATAATTGGTTTTGAATGACTTGGGTAATGAGTTAGGTCTAACAAAGCAAATCGATGAGTAGCAAATTCTGCGGGTTCTTCCCAAACTGTAAAGAACTTGTTGTAAGTTGTTGTATATTGCTGAGCTCGCTCCTTGAGAAATTGTAAAACTTTCATACCAAACTCCATTGAACTGTTATCTTCGTGGAGATGGGAATTTGTATGCTTTTTCACCATTTCATCTAAACCTACATACCCGAAGAGTAATGCTTGTCTATCTAAATCTAAAAGTAACTGGCTATCAATTGGTTCATTTAGCAAAGGAAGACGATCATTTTTGAGGAGGGTTTCGATGATCTTGTGTTTAACTAATAAGATTTCACGAGATAAATCCATTCGTTCTCCAAGTAATTCTAATGCTTTATCGTCGTCTCCGTTTGCCTCATAAGCAATTCTTGGAAGATTAATGGATATACTTTGTAATCCACCTAAATTCACATAATTCTTACCCCAATTAAATAAATCAGGTTTTTCGATGTTATGCAAATATTCAGTTTTATTATCATTTGAAAAAATGGATCCAAGAAATCCTTCCTTGAGCCAAGTATTTTCACTGTTAATGAATACCGGAGTACCCATTGAGGCTGTTTCAGTAAACAAATTGAACGAAATATCTCGATTCTTTAAATCTTTGGGAGAAATCAGAACTTTATGCTTTGGAAATGCAAATAATCGATTACGAGCATCACCTTGAGTGAACACTTTTGATAAAGCATTAAAGAAAAACAAGTTCTCTTTTTCATAATCCTTGTATTTCCCTTGAATATCTCCTCTTGGACCGACGGCTTCTACATTTTTTAATGATTCAGGAACATGGGGACTACAAATAATCGATGAAATTGGTACGTAAGAACCACGTGAGAGATATTGCTGATTCAATTCAAACAAAAAGGTTTGAGCTAATTGGGTAATTTCTGACAATGAAAGTTTGCTTAAATAAGGAGCAAGAAATGTGTTGAAGTATAAATAGTTCTGTTCACCAGAAAACTCCGAATTCACAAATGCTAACCATTTACATGCTTGTAAAACTGCGACCATTGCATTTTTTGCTGGTCCAGACATAGTGAAGCTTAAATATCCGGTGGGAGGAATACCATATTTTAGTATCATTCTTAAATCCCATGATTGGGAAAAAGGCCTCATGTCAAAATAACGCAATGAATGGATATGGATATCTCCAGATAGATGACCACGTGCTTGCTCATTAGAAAGTAATTTTAATAGTGCATATTCCGATGCAATTTGTCCTGCAGCCCACCTATGAATATTCTCTGGGGCATTATATTCTACTGAACGGGGATTATACGTCGATTGTAGGAGAATTTCGTAGTCAGCAATTGGCATACCAATACGTGTATATTTTTTTCGTGCGGATTCATAGTGTAACTCGCTTAATGCTGAACACACTAGTTCTCGGATGTGAGGTCCGGATAAGAAACGTATACCAGATGCGATAATACGCCTAACTACCAGTTCAGTTACTTTTTTTGCATCAACAGGGGGTAATTCAGCTTCTTTTACAATGGATGCTAGGATGCTTTTTGGATTGAACTTTTGCACATCACCCGTACTCATGAATACTTCTGGGAGGAGTTTGTGGACATAATCGGAATTTTCTCTATCTGACATGATATCACTTAGCTCTTTGTCTTCTTTGTTTGTTATCTGCGAAAAGGAAAAAACGTCGGTGATTTTAAAAGAAATGCAGTTTCTAACCGTCTCCTAATAGCAATACTACTCTTTCACATAATCGATATTAAATCTTATGTCAAAGAAGAAATAATCGATTAATATCTATACAGTATCAAGAATTTTCTTAACGGAATTGACAATATCTATCAATTTCACTTGGGATTGGGTTCCGTCTCCCATATTCTTTAAAGTTATTACCTTTGCATCCAATTCCCGTTGTCCTACGATCAAACAGACTGGTATTCCTTGGGAACTAGCTAGACCAAGTGAGTCTCGAATGTTGCGGTCTAAGGAAAAATCACAATTTATGCCTGTATTTCGAAGTTTTGTGATAATAGGGATTAATAAGTCCGCAGATAGTTTCACTGGGACGAGTAATACATCAACAGATGATTGTTTTTGGGTTAATGTAGGATATTTTTCAGGATTTTGCAAGATTTCAGTTAGAATTACATCTACACCAACGGAAATGCCTACAGCTGGATATTTCTTTCCTCTTCCGATGAAGTTTCCAATGATTTTATCATATCTGCCACCGGCAGCAATGGAACTAGTAATTAGGGATTTCTTAAAAAATGCTTCAAATACTGGTCCTGTATAAATCTCTAACCCTCGAGCTAGTTCTGGCCGAAATTTCACTTTACTGGCAATTTTCATATCCTTACAATAGGATAAAATGGTTTTTACTTCATTTAATCCTTCTAAAGCGAGAGGATTCTTGAGAGTTTTCTCGTAAAACTCAATCTTCTTCTGGTTAGAGCCTTTCACATCCAATTTTTTAAAAATTTCCTCACTAGTTGTAATCCCAATCCCTTTCTCGATTAACTCTTCTTGAACCCCCTTCTCCCCAATCTTCTTCAGCTTATCAATACTTAGAATGATTTTAGAAGCAAGAGACTCACTAGTTATTCCGAATTCGCTTAAAATTCCAAACAATAGTTTTCTGCTATTCAGCTCAATAAAAATATCAAATCCTAATTTGGATGCAGCGCCTAATACGATAGCAATGCATTCCGCATCATAAATTAAAGAACCAGAACCTACTAAATCTGCATCCAATTGGAAAAATTCGCGATATCTGCCAACTTTAATGGGACCATCACGGAATACTTTTCCAAATTCATATCGTTTAAACGGTAACTTGAGGCTAGGGTTCATCCCTACGTATCTGCTAAAAGGAACAGTTAAATCATAACGTAGTGCTAATTCACGATCTCCATTATCTCGAAACACATACATTTCTTTGAGAATTTCAGCACCACCAGCATATTTCGATGCTAAAATCTCTTGAAATTCGATCATGGGGGTTTCTATTGGATTATATCCATATAGTTCAAACTCCTCGGAAAATGCACGAACTATAGCATTTTGAATTAGTTTCTCTTTAACATCCAAGTCCCGAGTTCCTTTTAAATTCCGAAGATTTTGGGCCATTCCTACCACATAATAGAATTGAGTATTTCTTATAGTTCGTATAATGAAAGAACTGCCATTACAAATACGACTATACAACCTACCATTGCTAAGGAAATGAAATAGCTTATAAACAATTTAGGCTTTCGATCCGGATTCGTCTGTATTTGATAACTCAAACCAAAGCTCAATCCAGCCCCAATTATTGCCACGAGACCAATTGCTAGTGTTTTGTTTGAAAGTGCTTGTAATAGTTTTCCGGTGGATGCAAGACTGTTAATTACCACATAGAGTAAATCTACAATTAGTACTCCTATAAAAAACCAGGATTGGAATTGTATGATTTTTATGAATCGATCAGATTCTTTTTCTACGGGTTTTGGGCTTTTTGTTGCCATGGTGGTTCCTTTTTTATTGTGATTTTAAATACAGAATCGCACGAGCAAGGTCTCCGTCAGATTCCTTGAGTGCATTTTCAGCTTCTTCTTCTGTAACTCCGGCTTGAGTAGCGACAATTGCAATATCTTCCGTACGAATTCCTCCAACACTAGACATGTCTTCTTCAATTTCTTCCTCGTATTCTTCTATTTCTCCGGATTCGTCGTATTCAGCATATTCTCCATCATATGAGGACAACTCATGTTCTACAGGGTCTCCTAATACTTGATGTACAGTCATCCCTTGTTGTATAAGTTGCATTACTTGAGGATTTTCAATTACAATTTCTTTATCAGGGCATTGGATAATAACCCTGGTTGCATTGATTTCATTCATGTTTTCGATTCCCTGCTTCTGAAGCTGACGTCGCATCGCACGAGAACCTGCTGCAGCAGATTTTGTTGAGGGTTTTACCTTCTGCATTTTTTCCTTTTTCTTTTCCAGTAAGGCTTTAGGTAATTTTGGCATGAATGATCAGTTCGATATATTTCTCAGCGTAGTGTATGCAAAGAAAATATAAAGTCCCATTAAATTGTTTTGGTAGATTTATCTGATCTTTGGGATTCCTTTACGTACCGCTACTGCCATACCAATAGACAAACCCGCATATGAAGGAGGAATGTTAAGTTTTCCTACAGCAAGAAGTTCATCTTGTTCATTTACAACCAATACCTCAGAACCAATACGTAGATCTGGATGAATTTCCACGACGTGTTGGGAAAATACGGATTTACCTTGCCGAATAAACTCTTCGACTTCGGATAATATTATAACTCGATGGTTAGGAGAGGAAATATGTGAATGAAGTAGTTGACCACCAAGGATGGAAAGAGTAAACATGCCCGTGGTTGGTTTATAAGATAGTACCCGTTCTTCATTTAGATAAATATATTTTATATTTCCTGTATTACGTGAAAATTCAATTTTAATGTTCTCTGCAGTCAGAAACTCCTCGAAGACATCTGTTTCAAATTGAAATCTAAGAATTGAATAGATTTTTTCCAGTATTCGGGATTTCGATTTATTGATGTCCAAGTTAAGGCGATTTTTAGGAAGAGGCATTTATATTCCATTCATTTTTTTGGTTCATATTCGGGTCGATATGGATAAAACACTTCAATTAATTGAGTATCTTCTAAAACTTCCGCACCATGCTTCTCTTCAGCTTCAAATATATAACTATCTCCAGGAGTTGCGATAAATTCATTTTCTGGTTGTTCTGATAAGAAGTGAATTTTCCCCGAGAGGATGTACCCAATTTGCACATTAGGATGGTTATGCAAAGGAATTTTTGCGTCTTTTTCCAATCGGAAGATGCATAGCATGGTTTGTTCATTATATGCAAGAGTTTGCCTAAAAACACCAGGTAAGGCTTTAAAAGGAGATATATCTTTAAGATTTACGGGATTGTGCGTTTTTATTTTTTCATCCATACAATGTGTTAACCGTGGATATAAAAAAAGAATTAGGAATACAAATTCCGAGGAACTTTTTTCTTGGAAAGAACTTTTTCCAATGCTTGTTCAAAATCACTCTGTGAAATTATTTTCTTCTTCTCACGAATTGCAATCATTCCAGCTTCGATACAAATCGCGTTTATCTCAGCACCTGTGGCATTATCGGTTTTTTGCACAAGGAACTTAAAATTTACATCTTTATCTAATTTCAAGTTTTTTGAATGAATCTTAAAGATCTGAAGACGGTCTTCTTCAAGAGGAATCGGGAATTTTATAATTCGGTCGAATCGTCCCGGTCGTAATAATGCAGGATCCAAAATGTCAAAGCGATTTGTCGCTGCGATAATTCTTACATCTCCACGATCATCAAATCCATCTAATTCTGAAAGCAATTGCATAAGAGTTCGTTGTACTTCACGGTCTCCCGAAGTCGCTACTTGTAATCTTTGGCTCCCAATTGCATCTAATTCATCAATAAAGATTATTGAGGGTGATTTTTTCCTGGCTAGTTGGAATATCTCTCTTACTAATCGAGCTCCTTCCCCAATGAATTTTTGAACTAGCTCAGAACCGATGATACGAATAAACCGTGCTTTAGTTGCATTAGCTACAGCTTTGGCAGTAAGAGTTTTTCCAGTTCCGGGTTCACCATATAATAATACTCCTTTGGGAGGTTTTACACCGACGCTTTCAAATAGCTCCGGATATAGTAAGGGAAGCTCGACAGTCTCCTTGACTTCTTGGAGCTGTTCTTCTAATCCACCAATATCATCATAAGTTATTTCTGGGATTTGGTCCGCTAACTCCATACCCTGCACAAGAGGGTCAGTACTTTCGGGCATTACTTCCATAACTGCAAAATTCCGTTGATTAAGTGCTACCCGCATTCCAGGTTCCATATCTTTGGTTCCAATCTTCCGGGATACATTTACAACAAATAATGGTCCTGTTGAACTCTTCACAACTACACGATTATCCTCTAGTATGTCGGTAATGGTTGCTCCAATTAAAGGAGGTTGCCTTAATCGATCTAGTTCATTACGTAAGGTGTGTAATTCTTTATCTAACCGTAATCGCTCAGTTTCGAGGAGTTGTTTTTCTGTTTCTAAAGATCGTAATCTGCGCTCTAAATGTCGAGTATATGTGATCAAGTAATTATCGTTCGCTCGTTTCTCCTCATCCTCAGGTTCGTCACGGTTTTTCTTTAAAGTACTCATTTTTCTAACTTCAGATGTTTGTTTTAGTAGAGGACCAATTACTCTTGTACCTATTACCCTTGTAGTTTCCAGACTTTTAATCTTAAGTTTTGCAAGATTTTTGGAATATTTTTAATAACGTTTAGTCTCTAAAATGAAAAAGAAAGAATGCCTATTTATTTTTTGGTTGTTATCCTAAAACAAAATCGAGACATCTTCATGTTGGGATTTTGTCCTTTCCACAAATTACTTAAAAAATCCAATCCTTATTTAAATCACCCGGAGTAGGAGAGATATCTTATGCCTTATACTTGTGAATTATGCGGTGAACCCACCGATCAAAAGATTATGCGAACAATTGAGGGTGTAAAAATGCTCGTGTGTCGTAATTGCATGATGATGGGAGAGAAACCCAAGTCTGAAATACGACCATCACAGGTACAGAAAAAACCCCCCCAATATTATCTAGATAAACCACAATATACACCACGACCTAAGACAACGCAATCGCCACCCCAAAGAAGTAAACCCACTTTAAAAAAGCCAAAAAATGCACCAATTGATAGACTTAAATTGGTAGAAAATTATCGAAATGTCTTGAAAAAAATACGTAGAGACAATGATATGGATCAGGGAGAATTTTCCAATTCAGTTGGAATTACTCATACAAGTTATCGACATATAGAATCAGGTAAATTAGAACTGACCATTCAAGAAGCAAGACGCATCGAGAAAAAATATGAAGTGGAGCTAACGGAATTCGTTTCAGATTACGAAGAAGACGTATATGATCAGTATCTGCACCAAGAGAAATCCTCTGGTTCGACCCTCGGAGATGTTTACCTTAAAAAGAAAAAATAAAATTGCAATTGTGATTCAAGGTATCCACAAGTCTATACCAGCTTACGATAAGGACGAATTCGAGGGACTAGCAAAGGCTGCTGGATATACAATTATCCATTTTTACTCTCAGAACTTAAAGAAAATAAACTCAAAATATCTTCTTGGTACTGGCAAACTCAAAGAAATTGCGGATAATCAAATCACTGATCTTTCAAACTATATCGATAGTTTCGCCACAAAAATCGAAAAACGTCGAGAAGAAGATCTCGTTTACTTGTTTATGAATCGTTTAAAGCCCAACCATATACGAAACATCTCTGGTGCTCTACGAACTAAAGTAATTGACAGAGATTTACTAATTTTAGAGATATTTGAAGCTCATGCAAATACCCGTGAGTCAAAAATCCAAATAAAACTCGCACGTATGTACCTCGAAGCCTCCCGAAAGCAAAAGGAGGTATCAGCAAAGCTAGTTACGGAAAGACAAGGAAGAGATTTCATGGGGAAAGGATTTGGTGCGTTTGAAGCCTATAAAAGATCAATTCGAGAACAACGAAAAAACCTATTAATTGAGTTGGACACGATCCGAAAACAGCGACATTTGCGCAGAAAGTCACGTAGCGATATGTATGCAGCATCTATTGTCGGATATACAAACGCTGGAAAAACAACTTTACTTAATACAGCAAAAGGATTGGATCTTGAAACCAAAGACAGTCCATTTACCACTGTTACTACAACTACACGTAGTATTCAAGTAAATGATGAAAAAATGTTGTTATCTGACACTGTAGGATTTGTGTATGATATACCTCATGAAATCATTGATGCTTTTCTTTCTACATTAGAAGAAGTTGCGTATGCGAATTGCATTATTTTGACTTTAGATATTTCTGATACAATTGGTAGAATTTTTCAAAAACTTCAGACCACCTTTGAAGTGCTGGTTACGATTGGAGCGCTTAATATTCCTATTCTATATTTTTTAAATAAAATTGATAAAATTGAGCCAGATGATTTTGCAGTTAAGCGAACCCAACTGCTGAAAATATTGCCTGAAAATTCTGTAATCCATTTTGGTTCTGCTCTAGAAAAAGAGACTGTAAAAAAACTTGGTAAAAAACTATATGATATAAGAAAATCTCTCATCTCATCAACCAAAATACTTACTCAAGAAAACTTGATGGACATAGTAGATAAGATAAAGGTCGTTAACAAATCCTAAGTATGGGTATGAATAGGTCGTACTTTAGGAATTACATCTTTTGCTGTTAGCATCCCAGCATCCAGCCATTCTCTAGCTTGATTGTATCCGCGTTCAATTAATTCTGGGGTTTTCGAAAAATCGTGGGATCCCACTTCTAATGGGCAAATACTCGGTATTATTCGGAGATCAACAGAAGGTTGATATATATTCAAATCCAACTCGACTCTTTTATGAACTAAATAATCCGAACTAGTCATTGCCATCTCAATTACAGACTTTGGAGCTTCCTTTCTAGCACATGTATATCCTGCAGTTAAAACGATCACTCGCTCTGCTCCATTTTCAACTGCAATTGAAATTGGTGTGTTATTTAAAACTCCACCATCCACCAATGTATGTCTTCCTATCTCAACAGGAGGGAAAACCATTGGAATGGCTGCGGATGCTAAAATCGCAGGAACAGCTGGACCGCTAGAAAACACAACCTCTTCCCCTGTATTAATATCCATTGTAACAACAAATATTGGAATTTGTGTATCTTCCAAATTTTGAATAGGAATATTATCTTGTATCAATTTACGCAGTGCATCCGGTTTGATAAGGTGATTTTTTTTTATTAGACCTATTACCGAATATAGGAGGTTTTTAGGAAACACATTGGTTTTATTTGTCTCTAACCATACATTTTCTAGTTGTAGAACTCCTTCCAAAGTGGGTTTAGAAGCATAATATGTGCCATTTAAAGATCCTACTGAAGCTCCAACAGCCAAATCCGCTTTAACTCCATCTTCTACCAATGCTTTTAACATGCCTACCTCTATGGCCCCAAGAGATCCTCCACCCGGAAATATGAAAGCAGTTCTCAAGTATTCTCCACTCTATTGAGTCTAACTTACCAAATTTATCCAATTTTTAAAAAATTCTCATTGCAAAAAGTATGATGGTTTGCATTATCGGTTTTAGGAAATAGGTACATATTGATAATTTAGAAAAAAACAGAATTTTATGTGTGAATTTTTGCATATTGACGGGCAATTCTTTTCACATTGATTTTTCGTTTAATAGGTGGAACTTTTTGTTGTTGTCGGATGACTATATAGAGCAAATAATAAGCTCCTGCTTCTATTCCTATTACTATTAAGGTCATCCAAAAGTACGATACAGCAAATCCCATCAATGCTCCAATAATTGAGAGTATAGTTAAGAATATTGTAGCTGCCCTTCCATCTCGTTTAACTTCTAAGTTTAAATGGTCTAAGATGGAGGTTTCTAATCCAAAATACAAGCGATTAGCAATTAATGCGGTGAAGAAAGCCCATCCCACCATGACTGCTCTTGGAATGTCAAACAAGGCAATGAAAGGATAATATATGATTGCAAATGCAATCGTGCCTGACATCATGTGCCCTATAGCTATGAAATCCAACAGTGCGATGGCTTTCGTATCTGATACGGATGATGATGCGGACATGAGTTATTCCTCCTTGTATAGTAGGAAATGGATAGATATTTGATTGTTGGGCTCCAGCAGTTAGTAAGTTCGCATGATGGAGCAATTTATGGCTAATTTTTTCTAGGTATCTTAGCGACGGTAAAGGAGATTCGGTTTATTTTTCCGCCCAAATCAGTGGGAAACGTTACCATTTTTGGAAGGAATAGTTCGTTTTTGTATCTACTGAGTGTTTTTCTCAGCATATCTCCCTTCTAGGTAGTAAGTGAGCTATGTATATTTTTTGATATAGCTCTATCCATTTCAAATAATATAGTAAGAGTGGCAATATAAATCCATCCTCATGATTATTCATGTTTTCTCCCAAAATAGTGTAAAATTAGAAGAGTTATAGTTTAATTGAATGAATATCTCTTTGTTTAACTGTTTATTGATATAAATCAATGTAATTAAGAACTTAATTAATTCTTAATAAAAGCTAGTTGTATTTTACTTTTGATAGTTAGCTATCAAGAATTAACAATTTAAGTATTGCATAACTCTAGGATCAAGTGCCAACTGAAGAAAAATCCCGAAGACAGAAAAAAGAGAAAGAGCTCAAACATTTAAACTGGCTTCAACAAAGGATAGTAGATTTATTGTGGTGCCAAAAACGGCTATATGGGAAAGAAATCGCAAACATCTTAGCATATGAACATCAAGATTCAGAGCATATCCGCTCAGGTCAGTTATATCCTGCACTTAGAAAGCTCGAACGAGGGGGATTTGTTGAATCCGAAGAGAAGAAAATTGAAAACATAAAGCATGTGATTTATTCTATCTCAGAGAAAGGGGAGTTAGAAATCGGCAAAGAATTCGCTGGTTTTTTTAAACTGATGGATGCTACAATTGGAAAAAAAATATCTCATATATTAGATGCTTTACATGAAAACCTCGATTTTTCTGATAAGTTCTGTGTGGATTTATCTAATAGATTTTTAGATCCGGTTACGCTTAAATTGGCCGAATTTGTAAAGCCTGATGGCAGATATATACTTCGTAAAGATAGCTATTTTGACGTAAACCTATCGGAATTTCTACAAAAGCGAATTATGACGTTTAATCACCAACACAATATTTCTATCAAAGATAAAGAAGACATTACCAAGAAAAATGTTGATGTAGCCATAGTAGCGTTTACTCTTCACGAAATTGATACAGAATGGATTCTGCCGAAGATGAAAGAAATACTCCGTGATGATGGACATGGAGTGATCATAGATATGATTAGTCTGGATGGTCACATCATCGAAAAAGTAGTAGCTGATTTTCTTCCTAATCATCCTCAAATAGGAATTAATGTAAAAGAAATTAAGAATCAATTGGGGGATTTAGGTTTTGAAATCACATATGAAAACATTGAGGATGGAATTATTACTCTAATCTTCAAACCAGTGGTCTAAAACTCGAAATAACGAGGAAAAAAAGAGTATTTAAACCACTGATTAACTAATTTTTTCAAAGAAGGACATTTAAATTTCTGTGAGGGAAATCCATGATACTGTAGTGGATTTTCTATACAGTAAAACACTGTTAAAAATTTTAAAGGTTAAAAGTATGGCTAAAATAGTAGAAAATAACGAAGCGAATATGGCAATCTGCAAGCAATTTTGTGGACCATGCAAAATGTTTAAACCTAACGAGTTACAAAAATTCGAACCACATGCACTATTTTGTGCTCGTGGTGCATCAGTGAAGCCGAAAGACCAAATAAAGAAGTCTACATGCAATTGTTTTGACTGCCCAATTATGGAAAAGCATGAGCTGAAAGATGGTTACTTCTGTTTGCATGGTATCA
>JAEOTN010000322.1 GCA_016839865.1 Promethearchaeota archaeon
AATTGAAACAATAAGAAAGGATAGATAGGAATGGAAGGTTAAATGTAACCCGAGATGTTGCCTGAAACCTGAGAAAATATGGCTCTCCTATATCAAAAGCTAACCACGCTTGAGATAATACATCCAAAATAAGGCCTGCTAGAGTTAAAAGCAATATCCATCCAAAAGTTTTCTCCCTTGTCATACATAAATTTCAGTAGACCGCTCATTTAAAACATATATATGAATTATGTGGGGATTTCAAATAACTGAATCTAGAAAATTGGAGAATATAGAAATTATTAGGGAACCAAATCCATGAAAACATATGCGAACAAAAGTATTGTTGGATGGAATGTGGCACTTCCAAATCGATCCAGATAGTATTGGAAAAAACCAACAATGGTTTTTGGAAGAGAATTTCCAGTATTTAGACCCTCTATTTATCGGCGTTGTTCCAGGATGTTGGAATCAATACCACAAGGAACTCCTAAAATACCGTGGTATAGGGTGGTATTTCACAAATTTCGAAGTTCCCAGTGTGTTAGCACAAAAGAAAATTGTCTTGCATTTTGAAGGGATTCATGGGGATGGAAATGAGGGAACTGAAGTTTATTTAGATGGAAAGAAGATTCTAACTCAAAAAGGAGCATATTCTCCTTTCGAATATGAACTCACTGGTATTTCTACGGAGAAACCGCATTTTCTCGCAATTCGAATTGATTCTAAGCAAGGTGGAGGAATTGATCGTAGTGTATCATTGCAATTCAGTGATTGGATTTATATTGATGATCATCATCTACAACAGAAAATCGAATGGTTAAATCAAAAAACTGCGAAGTCGGCAGAATTAACTATTAGGTCTTTCTTGCGGAACGACACAAATCAAGAATGGAATGGTCGAGTGGAATACACATTTACTCACCAAAAAGCTGAGATCTCTACAACACAGCGGAATTTTAATATCCAAAATAAGAATTCTCGACTACTAACCACAGTAATTATTATGGATACTCCTAAATTATGGACTCCTACCAATCCATATTTGTATGAGCTTCATACCCGTGTCATTGACTCCCAAGAGCATTTAGTTGATGAAGATTTTACCTTAATCGGAATTCGTGAGATATCTTCTATTGATGAAAAACTCATTTTGAACAAAGAAGAACTAACAATGAATGGTTTAAAGATACAATATACTTCTGAGCAGTTTGGATCGGCAATTCCTACGGTGTATCTCATGGAAAAACTTGAAAAGTTAAAGAAAGAAGAAATTAACGTTTTATTTTTTGATCATCTCCCAGAATCGACCTTCTTAGATTTGACGGATCGCTATGGAATATGCGTAATAGAAAGTGCAGATGAGTTTGATTTAATTGATTCACATGCAGAAACACTCATTAAAACGATGATTTTTCGGGATAGAAACCATCCATCGGTAATTAGCTGGAAATACACGCGAGAACTTGATTTAAGCCGATCTATAAATATGGAATTAATTTCATCTTGGATTAACGGATATAAAACTAAAACGTTGTAGAAATCACTTTTTGACCGACGTTATATTGGATAAGAAGTGGGCTAAAAATCCCATTTATATCTTTTTTTCTTTTTCTTACTTAGTGAACAAAAATGGCAGAAAAGAATAAACAACAAAAGTCATCTGCATCAAAGATGGGATTTGATTTTTCTAAATTTTTAAAGAAAAAGCGAACGCTGGAACAAATGAAATATTTGGAAGCAAGTCGTCAAGACCATAAGGAACTAACTTATTTTATCTAAATTCATTCTTATAACAATTGTTTTTCGCTAGTTTTAAGGATTTCAAAATTGAATTAGTAGTATGGATAAATCCAAAAACGCAATCTCAATTAAAGCATTGACAGTGAAATATAATGAAGGTAAAGAGGATGAAGTCACTGCTTTAAATAAAATGGATTTAAATGTGAAAACAGGAGAACTCTACGGGTTTTTAGGACCTAATGGTGCAGGCAAAACTACTGCGATTAATGTATTAAGCGGATTATTAAAACCAACATCGGGAAAAGTGCTAGTTAATGGTCATGATGTGATATCCGATTTGGAAAAAGTTAAAGAAATAATTGGAGTCTGCCCTCAGGAACCATCTATTTTCCCATATTTATCTGGTAGAAAAAATTTGGAGTTTTTTGGGAGATTATATTGCGTACCGAAAACTGAATTAAAAGTCCGAACGCAGAAATTGATTGAGGGTTTTAAGATGGAGGATTTTGTGGAGAGAAGAGCGAAAGGATATAGTGGTGGTATGATACGCAAAATAAATACTGCTATCGCTCTAATTAGCGATCCACAGATAATATTCTTAGACGAACCGACTGTTGCAATGGACCCACAAAGTCGTCGCGCTGTATGGGCATATATACGACAACTACAAGATCGCGGGAAAACAATTATACTGACAACTCATTATATGGAAGAAGCTGATACACTCAGTGAACGTGTTGGAATTATAGATAATGGAGAAATAATTGAAGAAGGCTCTCCTTCGGAACTAAAATCGAAACATGGAGTAGACACTCTTGAAGATGTGTTTATCAAGCTAACCGGACGACAATTGAGGAATGGGGTGTGATATCATGAAAGCTAGGAGGATAAATGCGATTATTCAAAAGGAACTTGCTAGAATGGTAAAAGAACCTGCCTATCTCTTTTTAATTGTAATCTTTCCATTAGTGCTAACCATTGCTTTTGGATTTTCATTTGGGGGATTTTTCACATCGGAAGATGTGTATAAAGTAGCGATTGTAAACAATGATTCGGAGAGTACGTATGGTAATTGGAGTGAGAATTTTATCTTAAATTTATCTGTAAATGATATACTAGAGATTTCCTTAGAGAATGATTCAAATGTAGCTCAAACATCTTTACAGAATGGAGAAATATCTGCAATATTAATCATACCTGTGCAATTTGGTGAGTCAATTGAGACCTATTTTCTTAATTTAGCTAATCCCGAAAATTGGTTAAATTTATCTATAGAGGCACATTATGATGCAGGTTCGCTCGTTGTCGCCCAATTACTGCCCCCGTTATTCCAACAAGCACTAATAGACACAATTTTCGGACCTGATAGTACAACTGTTGAATTACCTGTGACTTTTGGTGAAGAATTGGTAGAAGCACGGAAAATATCAATGTTCGATTATATGGTTCCTGGTCTGTTTGCGTTTGCAAATATTTTCTTGATTATGACAGTAGCTGAAGGGTATGCAAAAGAAAAGGAATTGGGATTACTCACAAGAATTCGTTTAAGTCCAGTAAAATCCAGCGAACTAATGATAGGGATGACTATAAGCAATTTCATAGCTGCTGTAGCTCAAAACATTATCGTATTCCTAATGGCGTTCCTCATGGGATATCGACCGCTAGGTGGTATGGGAGGGATATTAATGGCTCTTTTAACTTTGTTGGTCTTTTCATTGGGTTGCATAGGGTGTGGATTAATTTCAGGAGCTATATCAAAATCCTCTGGAATGGCTACTGGAATTTCATTCATCTTTATCCTTCCGTTAATGTTCTTGGGAACTTTTGTATCCTTTGGTACTCCTACAATTTTCAACAAGTTAATGCCCTCCCATTATGTTACAGAAACCTTGACTTCATTATTCTTGAGGGGTGCAAATCCTGTAGGTTCAGCAATTTTTATAAATTTGGGGATAGTGGCAGCATTCAGCACTGTTTTTTTCGTGATCGGAATTATTTTAATGGAGCTCACTAAACGAAAGAATAACCTATAATCCTTTCATTTTAAAAATTCACAATCTTAATTTTCTTTTTTTCATACTTCTAATTGATCTCTTACATGCAACGAAAACTAGAATTTTGGATTATTACAAGCACTGAAGATATCGCATCAAAGAATATACGTTCTCATTTATTGGAAAATTACCCATTTCGAATGAGTGAAGATGAATCTGATGAATGGATAATTTGGGATAATCATCCAACTTACTTATTAGAAGCACCAGAATTCCACAATGAGAATATAAGGTTAGTTCTAACAGACACTGCTATGATATTTCTAGGAGATAAGGTTCCAAAAGACGAGATCCAAAATTTCATAGGTGCAGATTTTGTCATTTTTGCTAGTCGTCATAAAGCAAAAAGTGCTATACCTGCGTTGTTATGTCATTCTACGGGAAATTGGTCAAATGATACCTCTTTTGGGGGAGACTCAAAATCGTTATGTTGTACAAGTGCAAAATTACTAAGATTAGCGTTTCAAAATCTTGAGAAACACAAAGAACTTAATAATCTAGATTGGCCAGTCGATTTGGAAGTCAATCACCATGGTCCAACCCAATTTGAATTTCCTCTGATATTTATGGAATTAGGCAGTGCAGAAAATAATTGGGAACACAAGATCGGTGGAAAAGCCGTAGCTGATGCCATTGTAGAGACTATCCAGATGTATCTTGAAGAACTTTCGGTTGATTTCACAAAATTACCCAGAGATTTCTCACGACATGATTTATATAGACATATCAAAGAAAATGAATCAGGAGTTGCGATAGGTGTGGGAGGTGTACACTACGCTCGGAACTTCGTTAAATTACTTGATAAAATCTCCATCAGCTTTATCACCCCAAAATATTTTGT
>JAEOTN010000323.1 GCA_016839865.1 Promethearchaeota archaeon
AATTGCCATTGTTGGTACACCATGCGAAGTTCGTACAGGAAGGAAAATACAACAACAACTGTTAAGTGATCATCCCGAACTAGAAATTACAATTGTAGGCTTGTTCTGTTTTGAAGCCTTCGATTATGACAAATTAAAGAAAGAGACAAAGAGATTATTGGATGTTGATTTGGACAAAGCAGAAAAAACTCAGATTCAGAAGGGAAAATTCATAGTTCAAATTGGTGAAAAAAAATACTCCGCTAAAGTGAAAGAATTCCACAATGCTATTCAGGGTGGGTGTGCTTATTGTAACGATTTTGTTGCCAGACTCTCCGATGTTTCTGTTGGTTCGGTAGGAAGCATTGATGGATATTCAACATTGATAGTACGGTCAGATGCGGGAAAAAAACTTCTGAAGACCACTGAGTTCGTTAAGGGAGAGGTCATCAAAGAAGACGTAATAAAACTAGCTGCTTTTAAAAAGAAAAGAGCTGATAAAAACTTCTCTCCAATTATAAAAGGGATTCAAAAATAGAAAATTCCGAAACATAAAAATAAATCCTGTTCTGACAGGATTTCATCCCTTGTCTATTTTATTTTTTTGACTTGAATAATTTGTACCTTTGTAGTCGTGGCCACCCAGTTTTTGCATATTTTAGCATGTTAGGATTTCTCTTTAACCAATTCATCATATGGAAAAAATTTTTTGCTCGTTTGCTTTCTCGTTCGTCTATGGGTTCATAACCTAGATTTCTTAACTCATCGAGGTATGAAATTTCTGTGAGGTCTTGGGCTTCTCCTGTAACTTTAACTCGATGAATTCGGTCTTGACCATATTTTCTTTCTATTTTCTCGATAACATCATCAAAGATATAGCCCCGACAGATATGAATTTCTTCTTCTGGTTTTGGTTTCATTTCTGCAAGGAGCTTAGACACAATTTTTGACGATTGCTTCATGTATGCTTTTCGTGAAAAAAGTTTGGCTTGAAAATTTTTTACATCAATAATGTCATACCTGAATTCGCGGGTTGAATTTCGATATCCAGCGATAACAACTCCAAAAAGTAGGTCTCCCATTCCCGCATCGTCTATGATAATTGTCATGTAACGTTCCCTTTTTTACTCAATGGTGTAACTAGTGCTGAAATAAAAATGGTCCGATGGTTTTGTAGTGGTAGTTTTTATCAAGAATCAGGAGAGATTGTATTAATTGTATAACTTTCATTCTCATACCCGTACGCTATATATGCAACCGTGCACTTTACTAATTAGATGGGATCCTCTTAGTGGATGGCGACAAAAATGCTTGTCGTGCTTTGTCATTTATTTTGAGTATTCTGTTATGAAAAATGTTGTAAATGCAGGAAGGTATGTCAGAAATTGTCCATGTCTGGTATTCAATTTAAAATGCGTCAACGGATTGTTCGAAAATTCGAGAAAGTGGGAGCTATTTCAGAGGAGACTGCTAAGACGTTTGTTGAAGCTAAATTAGATCTGCAGGAACAGTGTTGGTTAGACTATTTTGCGGGTTCTTTTCTTGGTTGCATAAAGAAAACCAAAGATCACAGGTATTACCTTTAGAAATCGCAAATACATTTTGAACATTTTTCGTTGCGTTTTTATCGTTCGAAATCCAAATACTGAGGCTTTTCAGAAAATGTTGGGCACTACGAAAATACACTGTACATTACTTACGTAAAATAATGTAATTGCATATGATTTATACGTGAATATTACATTAAAGGCAGAATGTTTGGTGTGTTCGTTGGTTAATATTGATGATAATGCAGAACAAACGAAACAGCGTAGAATTGAGTTCAGTTTTCCTATGCTAATTATTCGAACACAGATGTTTAATGGAGTTTTTGATCGGCTTGGGTCTCTTCGAGCTTCACGTTTGCTTTCTTGGATTGCTCTTGGCATTGTACCTGTGGTTGCTGGAATTGGACTTTATCTTGTATGCAGTAGCCTGTTTACGTTGTTGTGGACTCCTGTTGCTCGTGATATGACGCGCGAACTTGGTCCAGCTGCTTATTTACCTTTGCCTGGTATTAACCCAATTTTACCCATATTATATGGATGGATAGCGATTGTTTGTGCAATTGTTATTCATGAAGGCGCACATGGAATTATAGCAAAAAATCGTGATTTGAACGTGAAGTCAAGCGGTCTACTTTTCTTGTTCATTATTCCTATTGGGGCTTTTGTGGACGTTGATGAAGAACAAATTACCAAAGCAAAACCTAAAGATTCATTGAGGGTAATGGCTGCAGGAGTTGCAGGAAATATTGTTGTTGCATTAGCATGTATTCTGGCTGTTTTCATAATTGTTAATGGATTAACTCCAGTCGTTGAAGGTGTGTATATCGTTGATATTACTGATGGTATGCCTGCTAAGACGGCAGGGTTGCAACCAAAGGACGTTTTCGTTTCAATAGATAACATACCAATTTACAGTTATACCACTTTAAATTCAATATTTGCGAGTAAAAATGCTGGTGATATTGTTCAAGTAACTGTAGCTAGGGGAGAAAATGGAGATCGACTTTTTTCCACAAATGTAACGCTAATTGAGTCAGGAACACGTGCGATCATAGGAATTAGTGTAGGAAATTTTGAGGAACGTCTTGCATTTTATCAGAATTTGAGTCTTGAAACAGTTCCTTTATACATGATTCCTCCATCTTTTGCTCCAGGTTTCGTGCCTTTCTCAGATTCCTTGATTCCATTCTACACACATCCCTTAGGATCACAATGGCACATTTACGCAAACATCTTCTTCTGGATCTGGTTCGTGAACGTAAATGTCGCAGTTTTCAATGCGCTACCAATTTATCCATTAGATGGGGGCCGAATACTCGATATTTCGTTAAAACGGATTCTTTCTCGAAGAGCAAGCGAGAAAACAATTTCTCAAATAACCTACACTGTAACGGTAACTTTGATTAGTATTTTGCTGATGATTGCCCTAATTCCCTACATTATGTGAATGAGTAATTAGAGTTTAATCAACTATAAATAGGTAGATTCGTCATCTTGATTATCATGACATTTCACGTATCAAGTGCCTCCATTATTGATGAAAAAAATTCGAAAATTTAAAGAGACTATTAAATTTACTTATGTACCACTAGTTTGAGAAGCAAATATAGTCGAAGATTAATAATATGTTATTGTCGAAAAAACTCGTTTTTTCATAAAAAAACCAAACAAGTCAAGAGATATTTAATAAGGAAAAAAGATTACGTGCTACACTACTTAAATCTGTCAGAATGATATTTAGTGCCAGAAGGGATAACGCTTGAAAATAGGAATCATGACCAGAGACCAAAACGGTTGGTGTTCCACACAATTACGGAAAGCAATGGAAAAACAAAAG
>JAEOTN010000324.1 GCA_016839865.1 Promethearchaeota archaeon
AGTTGTTCGGTGCGTAATTTAAACATGATGAGCGATATTTATTTAGCGCCTAATATTTCGTCGACGAGAATGAAGAAATGGAACTGTAAGTGAAAAACAGCCTTAAAATGAAAATTTTTTATTGTTCGGTAGCTTTACTTGGACACCCTTTGCATTTTATGGGTTATAATTACTGATTTTTGAAGAGGAAACTGAATTGTCATCAGGTTACAGATATCTCATTCCAGAACAAATTTTTGACGAATTAACGGCGAAAGTAAAACAGAACGGTAAGAAAATCTTCACAGGATGGCTCTTCGCTGAGCGGAAGGATTATTTTGGCATTGTCACCGATTTCTTGATCGCGGAAGAAGATGCAAATGCACATGAGAAACCTAAATCTTGGATGAGAATGAAAAAAAATAAAATATATAATATGCGGAAATTCAAACAGGAACGAGGTTGCGATATAGTTTGGCAAATGCATTCACATCCCAGTGGTAACGAAGAGTTACACGAAGTAGACGAAGAAATTTTAAGCTATTTGAGTACAGGTGTCGTGATTATAATCACCGAAAACAACGTAATTGGGCATTTTTACGATAAACGAGAATCGAAAAAAGCAATCCGGGATAAAATGTTATTCGAGATTATTTCTGAATAATCTCTTGTTCTATCTTTTTAACGAACAACAACATCAGTATTTGTTAAAGAATTCTCCAAAAATTTTTTAGTGGATGTCTCCCATTCCCACTTACTTTTAGTATGATCCAAGCGGAGGTTGTTTAGCTCGGTAGAACGCTGGCCTGCTAAGCCAGTGCAGTTATCTGCACGTGGGTTCAAATCCCACCCTCCGCGCCATCTTTTTCTTCATTTCCAAGCCGATGCAATTTTATGTGCAATTAATAACTGCTCAGGAAGTCTGGATCGTAAAGAAAACTTAGTGAAAAACTCTTTTGCTACTTCCTCTGAAACCCCACATGCATGGTACGAAACCGGGACTGATCCTTGTGGAGTGAGAAATGAAAAAAAAGGTCCTGCCTTCTTTACCAAGTTTTTCCGCAATTCTGGGTTTTCCAGATGATCAATTGCAGATAAAATGGTGTCATGCTTTGGAGGGTTTTCAGTAATAGCCAGTAGGGGCTTATCGAGGGTTTTATAAAGATGACGTATATCCACTATATTCAATCCTCCTACGGTTACTCCATGCAACAGTATCAAGGTGAAATCGGCGGTATTTGAGTTCAACTCATCCAAGATTATTTGGGTGGCATCTTCCCCATCGACGGTAATAGCTGCATGAGTAACTCTTTCTAGATAAATTCCTTTACAATATACAAAAAATAGTTCAGTTTTAGTTTGTCCTCTCTTATGGGGCGCATCATCAATTGCAACTAGATGAATTCCATCTTTTATTTTGGATAGCATTTTCTATTTTGTTCGTTTGCTTTGACGTAATTTCCGAATAAGGACCTTATCTACCTGGAAATCCATTTGAATATATCCCAACCGATTAAGCTCATTCAGTTTCATTCTCAAAACGTAAATTTCTCTTCGTCCCAATACTTCGATTTTCTTTGCAAGTTCTTTTAATGTGATCCAATTAAATGAGAGTGCTCTCAAAATATTGTCCTTGTTAATTCGTGGGTGAGGGCTATCTTTTACTGGAACTTTCGGTTTAGAAGGAGGAATTGGACGACGTGGACCTGGGCCTGGACCTGGACGGGTAAATCCTCCGAATCTACCTAAATCTTCAGGACGTACTAAATTTTGAGGTTCCAGACCATGAGCAGGAAACAGTTCCCGGATTTCTTCGATTTTAGCCTTATATTCAAACCCACAAGCTTCACAAATTACTGGTTTACCTTGGAGAATTTGTTGGATCTGCATGGGACTAAATGGATTGCCACAATCTGGGCATCGTATGACGAATTCGTCTTCTAATATTATTAAGCACCTTGGGTTTGATATAAAGGTAGTAGGTAGCCCTCTCGAAAATATGTTCTTATTTTCATTAATACGATTGAACTAGATTCCTATGTACCATGTACATGTTCCGTAGATATATATCTGGGTGTTATGGATTTTCATGAAAGTTGCGTTTCACGATCTTTTGAGAGGATTTTTTTATTGACTTTCATTATTGCATTGCTATACTGGACGTGGTGATTAAAATGGATCAGGAAACAAGGGAATATCATCAGAAAATTCAAAAAATTCGAGAGGATATTAATAAAGGCTTTAAGGAAGATGAAGAATCACCTTTTACTCCTGAAGAACGAGAGCATTTCACGGGATTAGACTTCTTCCCTATTGACATGAAATACAGATTTTTGTGCGAAATTCAAAAGCACTCAGAACTAAATTCAATAATAAACTTGGAAACCTCTAAAGGAGATCAAAGGGAGTATATTCTGTTTGGAAAAATCAAGTTAATCATCAATGAAGTCCAAACCTCTCTCAATGTCTATAAAGTGATAGACGAGGATTATTATTTTGTACCTTTCAAGGATTTAACTACGGGAAAGGAATCTTATGTTGGAGGACGTTATGTAACTCTAGAAAAGGGTGGTAATGAAGAATATATTGTAGATTTCAATTTAGCATATAATCCTTCATGTGCATACTCAAAAAAATACAGTTGTGTTTTAGTACCAAGTGGAAATATTCTTCCCTTTCCTATTGAAGCCGGAGTAAAGACATACCACTAGCAAATGCACTTGGATTTAATTACAAAATCCAATGCTTGTATTTTTATTTCATATCATATACGTAAAAGAGAATATGACGATTGTAAGAGGA
>JAEOTN010000325.1 GCA_016839865.1 Promethearchaeota archaeon
ACATGACTCACTTCGTCGGATTGGGCAATACAAGCACTTCCTGTGCTAACTGCGAATCCTCGACTGTCTAATTCTGTAATCAAATCAAATCCACTAATCCCCTTTATACTAAAATTATTGTGAGAAGCTAATCTTTTATTAAGATGACCATTAAGGCGAGAATCTGGGATAGAGCTTAGTGTAAAACTCATCAATTCTTGTTGATACTCTCGTAATTGATTCATTTCTTCATTTCGTACTTCTTCCATGATTTCATATGCTTTAGTGAATCCTACAATACTTTGAACATTTACAGTAGCGGGACGCAGTCCATTCTCCTGTCCTCCTCCAAACATTATAGATTCTACAAAAAAATCTTTTTCATCTGGTTCCTCAGCAGTCCAATCATCAATAGAAGTCTTTCTACCAGAATTTTTAATATAGAGTAATCCTACACCTTTAGGTCCATAAATTTTATGAGCTGAAGCAGAAAACATATCCAAATTCATTCTCCTTGGGTCAATAATGAGTTTTCCAAATGATTGGGTTGTATCGGAGTGAAATAGGATATTTTCGTCATGTGCTAGATTACCAATTTCTTCTATAGGTTGGATAGTTCCTAATTCATTTTGAACATGGATGATAGTGATTAAAATTGTGTCTTCAGTGATTGCTTCCTGAATTGCGTTTACAGAAACTAATCCTTCGGAATCTACAGGGACATAAGTTACTTTTACACCATGTTTTTCTAAATATTCACAAGATTTCCAGATTGCATGATGTTCTACGTTGCTGGTTATGATGTGTGGCTGTTTTCCAGGATTGTCTCGCATGAATTTTCGGGTGATTCCCAAGGTTACAATGTTATCGGATTCCGTCCCTCCGCTAGTAAATATTATTTCCCGTGGATGCACATTCAGAGATTCGGCAAAAATTTTTCTAGATAATTGTAAATTCTCATGGGATTTAAACCCGAAATCATGTGTTGACTCAGAATTGCCATATTCTTCATATGATTTCTGCATTGCTTCTAATACTCTGGGGTCTACTGGTGTTGTAGCAGCAAAATCCAAGTAGATTCTTTTTTCCATACTCATTACTAAGCTTCCGAAAGAAAAAAATTTGCTAAAATATGTGCTACCAAATTAATAGATATTTTTTCTGATGAATCAATACTAATGACTCTGGAAGACGTGCAGCTAGCAGTAAAACCAATAAAAGAAAGAAAGCAAGAACGTCTTTTTTATTTAGATTGGTTGCGTATTTTCGCCACCCTTTTACTTTTCTTCTTCCACACTGCCAGAGTCTTCAGTTTTGAAAATAATTATGTGGAAAATGATATCATCAGCCCCACTATTGTGATTTTCTTCATTTTTGTGATCCACACATTCCATATGCCTTTATTTTTCCTCATTTCAGGTGCATCAACGTATCTCTCTTTACAAAAACGGGGAATAAAGAAATATAGTTTTGAACGAGTAACCCGATTATTCATTCCTTTCATATTGGGGATATTAATAGTTGTCCCCCCACAACCATTTCTCGCTTCATTAACATACCAAGGATATGCAGGTAATTATTTCAACTGGATGTTTTTCGATTATTTTCAGTTAGGATTAGGAGACATTGAGGGTTATCGGGGGGACTCCATGACACCTTCTCATTTGTGGTTTATTGGAGTACTATTTATCTTATCATTTGTTGCTCTTCCAATGATTGTCTTAATGGAAAGGAAAGATTCCAATTTCATTCAGAAAATAGGAGACTTCGCAGAGAAGCGACCATTCTTGACACTATATATAATACCAACAGTAATCGTAACAGTTGCAATAGCTCTTCCAATAGAGATAGCTGGAAAAAACGCAGTCTATTATTTAGCGTGCTTTTTATTTGGATATATAATCGTTCATGAAAAAAATCGGGAA
This sequence comes from Promethearchaeota archaeon, assembly GCA_016839865.1. The sequence goes on from JAEOTN010000325.1 coordinate 1,905, forward strand.
CGATTTGGTAGACTGATCAAAAGTATACGGTTATTTTTGGTACTAATTATGGCGATTGGGTATCCAATTTTCATCATTTACAAATACTTGAGAGTCTACACCGAATTCGGTAGCTCTCTAATGAGTTATTTCATAGATGGATTTGGGTTAGGGATTGTTATGTGGGCTACAATCCTTGTTCTGTATAGCGTTTTTATGGAAAAAGGAAACCGTACTGGCCCAGTTCACAAATATTCATCTCAAGCAGCATATCCATTATATATTCAGCATCAAACTTGGTTATTTATAGTAGCATATTTCGTCGTACAACTTCCTATCCACTATGGATTCAAGTATGTAATTATCCTCATTGGGGGGTTTCTTTTATCGATCATTGGGTTCGAAATTATAAGAAGAGTCAACCTTCTACGAATAATGTTTGGGATGAAATGGAAAAAACGATTACCAAGCAAAACGAAAATCGTTAATAGATCCAATTAATTACTAAACGTGTTAGGTTAGCATTTAGTGGTTAGAATGTCTGAAACGATATATGATGTAGCAGTACTTGGTAGTGGTCCTGCAGGAATCACCACTGCGATTTATACGCAGAGATATGAGCTCAAAACAGTAGTTATTGGCAATTCTTGGGGCGGAGCTATAAGTAAAACTCACGTGATTGAGAATTATCCAGGTTTCAAGAGTATTGGGGGATTTGAGTTTATGCAAGAGTGGCGAAAAAACCTAGACCATCTTGACATCCAGGAAATTCCTGATAACGTAAATAAAATCGAGAAATTAGAAGATGGCAAATTTAAAATTTATATTGATTTTGGTGAACCTATAATAGCACTAGCAGTTGTTTATACGTTAGGTACGGAAGAACGTAAAATTGGTGTCCCGGGCGAGGAAGAACTCCTAGGTCGGGGAGTAAGCTACTGTGCAACTTGTGATGGACCGTTCTTCAAAGGGAAAAACGTAAGTGTAATTGGTGGATCTGATACTGCTGCAAAAGAGGCATTATATCTCTCTCAAGTTGCTGAAAAAGTTTCTATACTATACCGTCGAGATGAGATTCGACCGGAACCTATCAACAAGAAGCGTGTTGAACAAAATTCAAAAATTGAAGTAATCCCAAGAACCACCATTACCTCAATAAATGGGTCCCAAAAAGTGGAATCCGTGACTTTAAACAATGGAGAAACGTTCCCGATAGATGCTGTATTCATTGAAATCGGTGCAGATCCGCGCTCAAAGTTAGCAAAAGCAATTGGAGTTGCTGTCAATGAGAAAGAAGAAATCATAGTGGATGAACAAATGCACACTAACATTCCTGGTTTCTTTGCTGCAGGAGATGTGGTGAATCGTCGTGAAAAGCAAGTAGTGGTAGCAGCAGGGCACGGTGCGATTGCTGCTTTTTCAGTTCGAGAATATGTAGAATCGAAAAAGTAGGTTAGTATTCGAGTTTATATCGATAAACTACGCAATTTTTTATTGTTCTTAAGGGATCATTTATCCATTTACCGGTAATTTGGTTAGCTAGAAGAGCTAAGTTTTCACGGTGGGTAATTATAAGAATCCTTGAATCATTTGGGAATGTTTCTTTCAAATATATTATAAACTTCTTACAGCGATTAATCAAGTCTTTTGTTGATTCTCCTTCAGGAGGGCAAAATTTTGGGTCCCAATCTATCCATTGTAAATATTCTTTTGGATAATTATCTTTTACTTCATCTAAAGTCATCCCAGAGAACACACCAAGATGTCGGGAATTTAACAGAACGTCATAAAAGATTGTTCTTTTTGAATTTCCACGTATTAATTCTGCCGTCATCTTGGCTCGTTTTCGATAAGAACTGAAAATTGCTTTATAAGATACCAATTCATCTCTCATATTTTTGCCCAATTCTTTTGCAAGTGCAATTCCCTCAGCGTTTAAAGGAGGGTCTGCTTGTCCTTGAATCTTATTTAATTCATTCCACGTAGTAGTCCCATGCCTCACAATATTGATCTGAATGTCAAATCTTCTCCTCTTATATCAGATTTCTATTTGGTAATGAAAGATTATAATTCACACGAATCACCCTTAACTAATAAGTTTCACAGCTTATTACAATGAGTAAGCAATCCCAAGAGGAAAAAATCACTCGTTTGAATCTGAATCTAAGTGGGATGACATGTGCTGCATGTGCTCTTAAAATTTCAGATACATTGAATTCTGTTGATGGCGTTAAAACTGCAGAAGTTGTGTTAACCACAGAAAGTGCCACACTTGAAATTGATGAATCTAAGGTTGAAATTGATCAAATCCTACAATCCGTAAAATCAATTGGATATAAAGCGAATTTATCGAAAACAACTATTCAACTCGATCAAGAAATCACGGAGAAGATGGAAAATCAGATTCAAAGTATTATCAGTACATTAAAGGGTGTCGAAAAGGTTCAATTCGGGGAAGATAATCAAGTCAAATTTACTTTCAACAGCGGAGTTCTTTCTGAAAATACAATTCTACGAAAGATAAAGGATTCTGGAATCCAGGGGAAAAAAAGTAAAGGGAAACTTGAAGAAGAGCAGGAATTATTTGAAAAAGAAATCAAACACCGAAAGCGATTGCTGTATATTAGCTTAGTCTTATCACTTCCAATCGTGTTGCTCACCCAATTGAATAGATATACTAATGCCTTTAGTGGTTTTGAACAAGGATTACTCTATATTATATTCAGTCTCTCAACTATTGCTCAAATTTTGGTAGGTAGCTATTTCTACAAAAATGCATGGAGAGCACTACGCTCTTTAACTGCTAATATGGATACTCTTATAGCTATTGGTTCGGGAACAGCATACATCTATAGTTTTCTTACTACCTTCTTCATTACTGGGAGTGAATTCTTCGAAGCATCAGTTCTTATATTTTCCTTTATCTTACTCGGAAAAGTATTCGAAATGCTTGCGAAAGGTCGAACATCAAAAGCTTTAACCAAATTAATGGAGTTACAATCCTCTCAAGCAAGTGTAATTCGAAACGACTTGCACGGAAACAGTGAAGAATTACTTTTGGATATCGATGAGATTGATGTGGGGGATATAATTAT
>JAEOTN010000326.1 GCA_016839865.1 Promethearchaeota archaeon
AAAGATGTTGGGGATGTGATACTATGAATCGCAAAGATGAGATACATAAACTTTTAACTTTGACTCCAGAAGAAGTGATAGAAAAAGCTGGAGAGCATCTGATTGTCTGTGATTCAGTCGAAGATTTGTATAGGAAATTTGCTCAAGATATCTTTGATGAAATTGAAGCTAATAACGAACGAAAAGCAATAACTCGCCTGATATTACCCGTTGGACCAACGAAGCAGTATCCCATCTTAGCAGAAATGATAAATGAACAACAACTACCATTGAAAAGCTGTACATTCTTTTTTATGGACGAGTATGCGGATGATAATGAACAGACTCTTCCTGAAAATCATCCATTGAGTTTCAAAGGGATAGCGAAATCACTACTCCTTGACAGGATAGACGAAAGATTGATGCCAGATCCTAGTCGTATCCATTTCCCTGATGAGAATAACATTGATAATCTTGCTGGATTAATGAAATCACGAGGAATTAACACATGTTACGGAGGAATTGGAATTCATGGGCATATTGCTTTTAATGAACCAAGTTCGGGTGTAATACACTCTAATCCTCATTTAGTAAATCTTAACCATTATACAATTACAATCAATGCAATTCGAGCAGGAGTGGGGGGAAACTTAGAGGGTTTTCCGAAATTAGCGTATACTCTTGGTATGAGACAAATTCTTAGTGCGAGACACATTCGGTTGTATTGTAGAAATGGTTCTCCTTATGATTGGGCAAATACAGTATTGCGCTTAGCGTTATTTGGAGTTCCTGGTGATGATTATCCTGTGACCCACATTCGAGACCGAGATTATACCATAATAACAGATAAAAACACTTTGCAAACACCTGAAAATATATTGTAAGGATTTTAAAAACTACTCCATCAGAGTATTTTTATAGATCATGCACAGAATCAAAGATATGGCAACGTCAACTATTAATGCTGGAGAACCACGGATGGAACCGAATCCAACCAATCGTCTTAAGACAGGTAGGACTATTTTATTGTCTTTTGCATTTACAATTGTTCTTTTATTATGGAATTATTTCAATTTTGAAGTCCCGATATTATTGGAAGATTTTTTGGGAACTGGACGAGAGTCTCTTATCGGGTTAATAATGGCAATCGATAATATTGTTGCAGTTCTAATGCAACCAGTTTTTGGTAACTGGTCGGATAGAACAAAAAGTCGATTTGGAAGGAGAATGCCTTATATTTTTGCCGGTACTGTTATTTCTGCAGTATTATTTGTATTTTTCCCATTTACACGATATATTTGGGGATTAGTGGGAATTATTTTTGCATTTGATTTAGCGATGGCATTATATCGTTCTGCTTCAGTCGCAATTGTAGCCGATTATAGTCTAGATAAATTCCGAGCCAAAGCGAGTGGTCTGCAACAATTTATTTCGAATATGGGGGGTGTCATCAGTTTTGTGCTGCCCAGTTTTGTATTACCAGCGATTATACCAATCCTACCCCCTGCTTTACAGCGGAGTATCGGGTTTATACTAGTTTCTTTACTTATGATTGTGTTCTTACTTATATTGGTTTTCACAATAAAAGAAACACCTACAGGAAGTGGTATCTTTGGCTTGTCTAAAGAGGATTTTGATTTAGATCCACAGAATTTTACAATTCGTGAGAAAGAAAAAGAAGAAAAATTGGGTGTGTTTAAAGTATTTAAGACAATTTTCACCCAAAAAGACAAAAGCATGCTTTATACGATTTTGTTTGTATTTTTCACCTTTTTAGGATTTGCTGCAATAGAACCGTTTATCTCTCTTTTTGGCACGAATTTCCTTTTTAATTATTTACCAGAAGTAGATGCGAAAGCTAAAATCTCAACCCTTACTTTGGTGTATTCAGCTTGCATGATTTTAACTGCAGTAATTCATGGATGGATAGGACAGAAGATCGGGAGAAAACTCAGTGTGAAAATCGGTTTAGGGGTATTAGGTGCACTTTTAATCTTAATGATAGTGTTTTCCATACCTAAAGCTCGAGATGGGTTAACTTTGCCAATCACTATTAATATGGGGCTAATCGGCGTATTTTGGATGATGGTTATTGTGAATACCTTTCCAATTGTGTGGTCTCTTGCACCCCCAGGACAAATCGGTTCTTATACTGGAGTATACTATACTTTCAATCAATTAGCATATACTTTAAGCCCTGTAGTAGTGGGATCAATTTTACAACTTTTTGGAAATCACGTTTTTACACTACCAGGTCAGGAAGGTTTTGAGTACCTGACCTTATTCCCCTACATTTTTATTTGCATGATGATTGCGTTTGTTTTCGTATTCTTCATTAAGAGAGGGGAGGCCGACTTATCTCAAGAGAAAGTTGAAGAATATTCCGGTAAATATGTAGAAAACGACTAATTCGTAATTATCCTTTTTTTTATTTCTTTATGTTTTTCTAGGTTGTATATGTACATCTTACTAAGAGTTGGTTAGCAATATAATAAAATAGAAGTTCAGATATAATGTAATTAAGAAATCAAATTTTAGGTGTATTGAAAATTACACAAGGATATTGCTCACACTGTAAGAAATATGTTTACACGGAACGCGATTGGGATATTGCACTCATAATTATCGCATTTTGTTGTGGTGTTTTACCAGGAGTTATTTGTCTGTTAGTAAACTTAACTAAGCCAGAAGATAAGTGTACAATCTGTGGTTCTACTACATCAGCATCAGGGCCTCAACCCGAGGTTCATGTCCACGAAACTGAGCGGATAATTATTGAAAAACAAGCTCCAGCATCCAATCCAAATCCTAGTCCAACTCCAGATAATAAAACTGACACACCAAAAGCCAATTTAAAATTTTGTCCTAATTGCGGAGCTGGATTGGGAGACGCTAGTAATTTCTGCGAGCTCTGTGGAGAGGATTTAAAAAAACATTAAACACTCAACATATCAAGATCTTACCTATTTTTTTATTGCTTTTTTACTTTCACCCCTTTATTTTTTCATGATAAGCAACTTAAATTACAGATTATTGATTTATTTATGGAAGAGAAGGCAACTTTTGGTGGAGGATGCTTTTGGGGTGTTGAAGCACGATTCCGAGAATACAAAGGAGTTTTATCCACACGTGTTGGATATACTGGAGGCAAAATGGAAAATCCTACGTATAAGCAGGTTTGCTCAGATAAAAGTGGGCATGCTGAAGCGGTAGAAATTACCTATGATTCCAACAATATTACCTACGGTGAATTATTGGATATTTTCTTTGAAGTGCATGATCCAACCCAAGTTAATCGTCAAGGGGTTGATGTAGGATCACAATATCGAACGGTGATTTTTTACCATTCAGAAGATCAAAAGGAAAAGGCAGAGAACAAGATTAAAGAATTATCGGAAAAAAAGGTATTCTCTCGGCCTATTGCTACTCAAGTTGTATCTGTAACGACTTTTTGGGAAGCCGAAGATTATCATCAGCGTTATTTTGAAAAGCAAGGAAGAGTAAGTTGTTTATTCACTCTAGAAAGAACAAAAAAAACTTAGTTGAGAGGGTAATTGCCGAAATCTGTTAGAGCTTCTCTCATTGCTAGGAAATTTTCCAGTTTTACTGCTGGATTGATACTATGTCCAGAACTTAATATGAAACCACCACCTACACCAACATTTTTTATTAATTTCTTGACATAAGTCCGAATCGTGGTTGGTTCCTTTTCTGATAGATCTTGTGGGGATACATTACCTACAAAACATAATTTCTCTCCAAATTTTTCTTTAAGTTTGAAGATGTTATATTCCGGATTGGCTGTAGTCGGTTCTATTGGGTGTAAAGCATCTACTCCTGCTTCTATAATATCAGGAATTAGTTTGTAATCATCCCCACAAGAATGCAAAAACACTTTTAATCCCGCATTATGTGCAGTATTACAAATCCTTTTCAACCATGGAATTACATATTCCTTGTATTTTGCGGGACTCATGAATAGACCTTTCTTATACCCATAGTCATCATAGATAAGAAGACCTAGTTCCTCTCCCCATTCGATTATTCTCTTGGTCATTTCAATGGCAAACTTCCCTTGATCATCAAAAACTTGTTTAGCTTCTGCAGGACGAGATAGTAGCTTACTGAAGTTTTCAAGTCCAAAGCCTTGCCATGTATCTTCCATCATACCAGCAATTCCAGGTAACATGACAATATCCCCACTAAAATCACTTTCAACCCGTTTTCCCATACGATACATTTTTTCTCTCAAGATGAAATCAGGATCAA
>JAEOTN010000327.1 GCA_016839865.1 Promethearchaeota archaeon
ATAACATGGCAAATGCACGATGAATTTACTCAGGCAGGAACACTATTTCTGGGAGATTTAAACTTAAAAGAACAAGGCACAGAAAATCTCGAAATCCATCCATTCCCTGAATGGGTAATAAAAATTTACCAACCAAATAAAAATCCCGGAAAATCTTACGCGATTTTTCCATTAATTTCTAATAAATTTATTCAAAAAATCCTCCCAAGGAATGATTTTGCATCGCGAATTCAGAAAATTCAATCAAAAATCGACTCTCTTACAGCCGACGACTTAATTGCAGTAGAATACGTAGATGGGATGTGTATAAAAGTTCCTGAGAATGTACCTCATTATTTCTTATCTGTCATAGAAGACGATGAAGATATTCCATATCTTCAAGTTTTTGAACCAAGAATTGATTATATTAAATCTCACTTGGGATTCGATACTCCCTATTTCCAGCTCCCATTTAAACTAAAGGTAAAATAACCATGAATCAATCCAAAGTAATCCATGCAAAAAAAAATGATATCCCACTTGTTGTACCAGAGTCGATGATGGTATTTGCAGGACATCCCGATGACGAGTTGATTTCTGTTGGTGGAACCATCCTAAAATATGCTCAACTAGGTACGAATGTCACTGTAGTTGTTGCAACTAGCGGATTAGGAGGTTATGCAAAGGAGGGTGAAGAAAATAAGATTGCTGACACTCGTGCTAAAGAATTTGAATTAGTTACTGAATTGTTACACTGTGAATTCATTGAGCTAAATTATAACGAGATTGAAGTCTCTCGACCCGTTATTTCACAGTTTACAAATTTAGTCCGAAAACATACTCCTCAAGTTATCTTTATGCCCCATCCTACAGACGTGCATAGAATTCATAGAAATCTTGCAAAAGTAGTTCGCGAAGCGATTTATCATACTGCAACCGGTCGGGCATACGGGGGATATGGAAAAGACTTCATGCCTTCAGCGATATATTGCTATGAGAGTCCGAGTTGTAAGTTTCAGTATGTTGATGCAAATGTATTCGTAACAGTAGATATTTCCAAATATTGGGATAGAAAAGTTGAAATCTTTCAAAAGGTGTATGCTTCTCAAGCTGAAGTATTAGATCGTGTTTTAGAATGGGCACAAGATACTGCCACGTTACGAGGTAACGAAGTTAATGGAGATTATGGGGAGGCTTTCATCCCATTAACTGAATATGTTCCATTACGCATCTTGTTAGGTTAATTATAAAATTACTTATGTGATAAAAACTCAATAGGATCTGAAATCATGGCAAATGTTGTATCAGTAGTACTAGATATTGGTGAATTTTCCAGCAAGGTTGGATATGCATCAGAAAATGAACCACGTACAACATTTTATACCCTAGTTGGAGAACCGAAATATCAAGATATTGAAATGGATTACAAAAAGCAATACTATGTCGGTAACGAGGTAGCTAATTCGATCGGATTATATAAAATTCACCATCCAATCAAGATGGGCCGAATAGAAGATTGGGATTTCTTTGAGCAAATATTGGATTATGTATTTTATACTCTTAGAATAGAACCCAGTATGGTTAATGTATTGTACGCATACCATCCTTTACTCTCAAGTGAAGAAAAACGACGACTTTTCGAATTATTTTTCGATAAATACCAAGTGATGGGATTTTATCCTATATTGGATTCACTTCTCACGATGTATTCAGGCGGATTCCAAACAGGACTTGTCGTTGAAATGGGAGCCAGTTCTATTAGACTCGTTCCTATCTATAAAGGATACATCTTATCCCATGCAATTGAAGTAATACAAATGGGAGGTACTATTTTGGATAATTTTATGTTTGATCAACTCCAAAATGCAGGATTTTCTACCGATTCATCTGTGCGTCGAGAAATTGGACGGGTTCTTAAGGAAAGAGCATGTTTCGTTTCCTTAGATTATAATGAAGACGTAAAACATGTAACAACCAAAGAATTCCGATTACCAGATGGAGATATGATTGATCTAGGGGTAGAACGGTTCACTGTCCCGGAGTTACTATTCAAACCAGAATTGTTCAACTTAGAGGAAAAAGCACTACCTACCGCAATCCTAGATGTTATCCAAAGCTGTGATTTAGATACTCGTACGGAGCTTCTTGAGAATATTTTTCTTTCTGGTGGCTCCTCAGTTATTCCACAATTAGAACTGAGGCTTCAAAGTGAATTAGAAATTGGATTAGCTCAACGTGGAGTTGATATGCGCACACCTCGAATAATTGCTCCCAAGCAACGATTCTTTTCATGTTGGATTGGGGGTTCGATTTTATGTACATTACCTGGATTCCAGAATTCATGGGTAAAACGCCCCCAATACTACAAAGGGGAGATACCAGAGGATTTACTTTAGAGATTTTGTTTAATCGCTTAAAATTACATAATTCAATTCCTTTCCGTTTTGATCAAACAATTTTACTTTGGTAGAATCGTCATATGGGTAGGCAAGAAGCATAGTAAATCGTTTTTTACGCATTACTCGTTGTAAATTTTCATTTACAGAAACATCACCATCTGGACGAGAAATAAACGTACCCTCATATGATAAATCAAATGGTAAGCTGCAAATTGGAGTCATGTTTACATAATTCAACCGATCAGGTTCTATACATCGTACCGCAGGGATGACCAACTCTGAAACCTTGCCCTTGCTAACTGAAAGGACTCCCTGTATTTTTCTCGGGTGTTGGTCTTTACAAAGAGTAATTAGTCCTTGGAAACACGATTCAGTAAAAGGTATTTGTTGATTTAGGATGCTATTTACAAGTAGAAAAACCTCATCAATAACATTTTTAACAGGAAATGGCTCTTTCTCATCCCATTCTCTTAAATACGATAAGACAGATGTTAATCTGAATTTCCTACCGTCATATCTGACTAATGTTACTCTGGGCTGATTAGGGTACTTCTTAAAATCAATTGATAGTTTTATTTCCTCAGTTATTGGAATTCGTATGTGATGAGGACGATTTTTGTATTTTGACGCTTGAGGATAATTCTGCATTATAGTTTGTGATATTTCCTCTACACTCATACTGTGATTAACCTTTTATGATTAAAAATTGTTCATATTCTATTAAACTGGAACTTTGCACAAGAATCGCTGTTGCTTAATTTAGAGAAAATCAACATCAAATCCTAAATTTAAAGCATAATTCCCAAATTCTTTTAATTTCTCCTCGGATGTTGTCAGTCCTCTGTTCAATTTGAATATACGACCAAGTTCTTCATATTTACTAATCCCCCACTCATGGTACCTAAGGAATCGAACTTTTTTAATATTTAAATCAGTGCAGAATTTCAGTGTGTCTTGAATATTATATTCAAAATCATTTACTCCGGGAACAACTGGGATAGAGATTATAATTTTTTCAGAGAACTCTCTTGCCAAGTTTCGAAGATTTTCTTG
>JAEOTN010000056.1 GCA_016839865.1 Promethearchaeota archaeon
ACTTGATTGTTGATGGAGGTTTAGGAAACAACTTTCCTCTTCATGTGTTTGATGAATCTCGTTCTCGTGTTTCTAAGTTAAATCCACATATTTTGGGAATTCGCTTTAAGAAAGAGTTGAGACCACCAGATGAGGAATTAACTGTTGGCAGTTATGCTGGAACAATTTTTTCTGCACTACTTGGTCAAACTTCAGAATTACAGATAAGATCACATGAAGAGCAAGAACAAGTAATTGATTTAGAGCACGAGGAAGTGGATACTTTGGACTTCTTATTTACAGAAAAAACTCAAAAATATGTTGATAAAGCGTATAAGGCTACAATGAAATATTTTGGAAAAGAAAAAAAAGAAAATTACGATTCTAATTTGTAATGGTTAATATCTTTCATAAATAACGTAAGAATCGTTGCTATGAAGAACATAGCAGCCATCGCAATCATAATCCAGTCAGCTGGAATCAAAACAAACAATATTCCACTAATTTGGCCAGATAGCATTAAAACTCCCGTAGAAGTTTCTTCAGGCACTGGATATGTGATCTCCGCACCATAGGTGAGTCCTATTGGTAGAGATGAAATTAATAAGAATCCTGTTAACCCACTTAGTGAAAATAGTACTACGAGATTTTGCATGTATTCTAGTAAAAGCAATAATGGTATTGCACTCACAAAGGCAAGAATCAAAAAAGGCTTACGTTTCTTTACTTTATCAGATATACCCGCTACTATAACCGCGCCTAAAATTCCTCCAAAAATCAAAACTCCGGCAATCAATCCTGCAGTATCTGAACCTGCTGCTATAACTGCTGGTTGGTCAAAAATTCCATCAATCAAAGTACTTAATGCATTGAATGCACCTAGTGCGATAAATATACTTGCTGTAAGAAAAACGAAATCTCGGGATTTAAACAGTTTTGCTACTCCTTTCCACATCATTACTTTTGTTTTCTCTGCATAAGCATTCGGTGGTGTTGGGGGCTTAGTTTTGACGAAAATTAGGTATAGTGTTGCTATTACAAGACCTAAAATTCCGTAACTGTACAACAACCAGGTCATTCCTATAGCTTCATATAAAATAGGAGATACTACAAAACCTACAATGGACCCTAAAAACACTGCCATAGTGCCCAAACCAGTTGCCATAGCTTTTTCCTCTTCTTTAAACCATTCAGCTGCCAATTTTACACTCGCATTTAGAACAAATGGTTGACCAACTGCAATTCCAATTTGCATACCTAAAACCCACCAGTAATTTGTGTTATTGAATGCCCTTAAAAATCCAAATACACCTGTTAATACGACGCCTACGCCTACTCCCCATTTTAACCCCCATTTATCTATAAGATAACTTGCGAGAAAATTAACGGGAATGTATGCATACATGAAAGTTGCTGTTAGTTGTACCATAGCATTTTCTGTTACTCCCATATGTGCTGCAGCGAGAGCATTTATTGGGGAAAAAGTAAGCCAAAATATTTGGGTTACCATCCCAATCAGAATATACATTATCAATACAATCCATCGATAACGATATGCTTTGAATTTTGGTGATTCTATTTCACTCATATCAATCACTCCATTCTCGTTTCTAACATTAAAAAATCTAGGCATTAATCGATCTTCATTTTTTTTTGTGTGTAATTCTGATGATAATTTTTAAAAGCACAAACTCATATATACATACAAGAGTATATATGAAAAATAGTATATATGAAAATAATGATGATGAGAATAAAATGTCAAATTTAAAGGAAACTATAAGAAAATCTTATGCTAAATTACTGGAAAAAACCAAAAAGGGAGAATCTGGTTGTTGCGAAAGTCAATCAGAATCTTGCTGTGGGAGTCAAAACCAAGAGATTAGTTTTGGATGCTATTTGATGGATGAAGAATTGAATCATTTTCTTAGAAAAGATATGACGGTTGTAGATTTTGGTTCAGGACCAGGTAGAGACTTATTACTTGCTGCAGAAATTATTGGACCAAACGGTAATGCAATTGGAGTTGACATGACAGATGAAATGCTCGACGAGCTCAAGCAAAATGCTGAGAAACGAAATTTAAGCAATGTTAGAGCTGTTAAAGCAGATATTGAAAATATCCCTTTAGAACCAAATTCGGTAGATGTGATCATTAGTAATTGTGTGATTAATCTAGCTAGTGATAAGCAAAAAGTATTCTCTGAAGCATTTCGTTTATTGAAATCTGGAGGAATTTTATTAGATGCAGATGTAATTGCAGAAGAACCGCTAGAGGAAAATTTGCAAAATGATGAAAAATTATGGTGCTCTTGCATTGGAGGTGCATTAACTGCACAAAAATATACAGAACTATTACAAAAAGCAGGATTTGTTGATGTTTCGATTAAACTGGCTGAAAAACAAGAAATCCTTTTCGAGAGTAAATCCCTGGGAATCTCCTCCGGATTAATTTATGCTCGTAAACCATAGGTGCCGTCTATGAGTAAAAAAACGAAATTTGTTTGCTGTGATGTCGATCCAAAGAACTTACAAAATCTAGGAAATGTTAAAATTCCTGATGATGCGGCAATTGATATATTAAAAAAAATAGCCCACCCTATTCGTTTAGAAATTCTGAGAATTCTTTTGATTAATCCCGACTTTTGTACTTGTGACTTAGAGAAATTCTTTGATGAGTCCCAACCTATTATCTCTCGTCAATTGTCAATATTGACAAGTGCTGAGATTCTTGAACGTCAAACCCTAACCCAAAAAGGAGTTTCAGGAAGATGGCATGTCTTTAGAATTAATCCAAAGATGCTTGAACTTATTACACATATAACATTTCCCTTTACGCGGGAATGGGAAAATAGAAAAAAGTAGAATTTTAACTAGTGCTATTCTCCCCAATAGGATGGTAATTTTCATTTTCATAACAAAAACCATAAAAAAACCAGCGACCTATTGACTTATATGAAGCAGTTTCGGCAAAAAAATAACACTTCTGTAAAAAAAATATGTATAGCGGTTTTTTGTATTTTTCAGGTGCTACTTATTCCTACATTCTTTATCTCATCAATATCTGGTCAAGAAGAATCGGATTTACTATTTGGAAGTAATATTCAAGTAAATGATGATAGATATAGTCCTTATTCAAACCAAGTAGAACCAACCATGACAATTTTGAGCACCGGTAAAATTTTGGTCGGATGGAAAGAAGCAGATTCACATACTGGAGGTGGAAGAAGAGTCGGATATGCATACTCAATTGATAATGGGACTTCTTTCAGCAGAAATATCCTAATGACTCGAATATCTCAGAATAATTTCCAATCTGATCCATGGTTAATTTCCGATTCAGATGATAATGCCTATTTTGTTTGGATAGAATTTAACGATATCAGTGAAAACTATCCACCTGAAGGAATAGGAGTTGCTAGAACCACTGATGGAGGAAACACATGGGGGACACCTATAAATGCGGCTGATACTCCTTATTTCGATGATAAAGAAACAGCATGCATTGATTCGAATGGAAGCATCTACATGGTTTGGGATAACCTAGATGTCAATACTGGTGGAGCAGTAGTAGATTGGGATATGAGATTCACGAAATCGACTAATTATGGTACCTCATTTAGTCCAACAACACCTCTAGCTACAAAAACTTACATCCCTTATATCCATTGTAGCCCGAATGATACTCTATATATCTCATCTATAAATAGTTCAGGAACTGGAGAAAATGATCCTAATAACCAGATTTTTTTCATGCGATCTCACGATTTAGGAGCGAATTGGAGTGATCCTTTACTATTACCTACTGTATTGTCAGAAGTAGATATCATAACTGTAGTTGATACGGATTCTGATGAAAATGTATATGTGGCATATTCTGCTGGAACTTCTAACTCAAAGAATATCTTTGTAATAAAATCAGAAGATGGTGGTTTCACATGGAATACTCCTGTCCAAGTAAATGATGCGTCTAGTAGTCTTGCATATCATCGAATGGTTGAAATGTTTATCGGAACAAATGATACAATTCATGTTGCATGGTTAGATTCCAGGCATGGAGAATATAATATATATTATAGTTATTCAAATGATGGAGGTCAAAATTTCTCCGCAGACGAAAGAGTAAGCGAAGAAGGATTCCATTTTAACTTTGAGAGACCTGGTGATTATTTCTGTATGCGTGAAGACCCAGTTACAAGTGATATATGCCTAGTTTGGACAGATGGACGCAATGGGGAAGATCATGATATTTATTTTGCACGTCAAGGATTGCATATACCACCACCACCACCCTTGTGGATCAGAATTGTTATAGTAGCGAGTATTGTCGGGGTCACCATCATCGTTTTATCAATTGTCGCAGGAGTTAGCAAAAAACGATTGGGGTGATTTTAACCCCTTTTTATTTACTAAAAAGCCAAAAGTATAATTAATAGATACATCCAAACTATTGGTATGCGAAAACAGCAGAATAATGTCACGACAAAATCTATGTTAACTTTGATCATGATCGTTGTGTTTGTTCTTCAGATAGTTTTGTTACCTATAGCTCTACCTTACGTTTCTGCTCAAACGAATAGCAAATCATTTGGAACGAATATCAGGGTTAATCGACGATCAAAAGAATTTTCAGATCAAGTAGAACCCACAATGACGATTTTGAGTGATGGTAGAATCTTAGCAGGCTGGAAGGAGGCGGAAGAGCATCGAGGTCCAGGAAAAGCGGTGAGTTTTGCATATTCAGATAATGGTGGCTCTAGTTTTTCAAAATATACCATAATGGATAATCTCGTTCCAGGCAGCACGCAAAGTGATCCATGGTTAATTAAAGATTCAGACGACAATGCATACTTTGTTAGGCTAGAAGCTAGAGGATCTGTAGTACGTGTGGGAGAGATAGTGATATCCAAGACTTCGGATGGTGGAGAAACGTGGGGTTCTGTTATAAATGCATCTACAACAATAGGTTTTGACGATAAAGAAACTGCATGCGTTGATAGCGATGGGAACATATACATTGCATGGACACACACTTCACCTTACGAGCATGTGTTTACACGATCAACAGATGGTGGACAAAATTTTATCCCAACAAAAAAACTTACTACAGGTCCATTCCATGGATATATTCATGCTTCACCAAATAATACAATATATTTAACAACTGCTAAGCGACAATCAGCTACCTATTTTAACCAGATATGGCTAACAAAATCGGTGGATCAAGGTGATAATTGGACAACTGAAGTAATGCCTATGCCCCAGTCTGGAGAAATTTCTCGAATCACAGTAACAGATACAGATTCGCAAGAAAATGTCTATATTGTATTTGCCCAAGGTGCAGAAGAGGACAAAGAAATTTATTTGATAAAAAGCGAGGATGCTGGAGCCACTTGGAGTACTCCTGTTCAAGTGAATGACAATAGTGCCGGTGACCAACGAATGCCTGAGATGTATATCGGACAGGATGATATAATTCACATAGCATGGTTGGATGCGAGTATGGGAGTACAACACTACTACTATAGTTATTCTACAGATGGTGGGTTAACGTTTTCAGATGATGAATGTGTAACCGAAGAAGGATTTGATCGTAAATTTACTCGTCCGGGTGATTATTTCTGCATGCGGCAAGCACCTAATGGTGATATGTGCATGGTGTTTACTGCCCCTAGTTCTTCGAAATCCAATGAACATGATATCTATTTTGCACGTCAAGGCTTGAATAAGTTCCCAGTTTGGGCAATTGCTACAATTTCTGGAGGAAGCGTATTGGTTATTGCAGCAGTTGTAACAGTTCTTTTGTTAAAACGGAAACGTCAAGCCTAAATAAAAATAGATATATCTTTTTTTTGCGGATCTGAGCCGCAATAATTTTTAATTTTTTTTAAAAAATCTCGTTCTCTATTTTTCTAGTCTGTTTATCAGCAGATTTACAGATGGAGAGACTTTATTGAGCGATATCGCGCCGCTTTTATAATTTTCTTCACTCGTTCAACAATACTTGGGTCTTCATCATCCAATAGATCATCACGTTCAATTTTTTGAAGAATTCTGTCAAGATCTACATATTTCATCGCTATTGCATATTCATCTGTGACTCCAGGCATTAAGTCTGGTGAGGGAGGTTTATTGATTATTATTTCTGGTATATTCAACTCTCTGGCAATCTGATATATCTCAGTTTTATACAAATGTGCAATCGGTGCAATATCTGAAGAATCATCACCGTACTTAACATAGAAACCTGATACTACTTCTGTTTTATTTGCACATCCTATCACTGCATATTGTAAGCGCTCTGCGTAAAAGTATTCCAAAATCGTGCGAATTCTGTGTTTGATACGATAGAAAGCGAATCCTTTACGCATCTTTTCAGGCCCTCTATTCATCAAATCGTCAATGAAGGGATCCTCACTTACCGTTTTCATGGTTTTTCTAGTCCACCTCTCTTGCAAACTACGTGGAAACAACCACGTTGGTGGAAATAATTTATAAACACCGATTCTGCGTAAAATACTTGTCAATTTTATAGTTTTGTGTTTAATACTAAGAAATTCTGCCATTAGCTTAGAATGTTTTAAGGTTGTTGGTGCAGAATCCCTATCAGGCATTAATAATCCTAATACATTTTCAGATCCTAATGCAAGAACTGTTAAGGTTGCAGTAACTGCAGAATCAATTCCTCCTGAGATTCCTATAACAGCACCTTTATAACCGTATTTTTCAATGTTCTCCCGAATGAAGCGCTTTACATTCTCAATTTCATCCATAATCTATAAGTCTCAAGAGAGTTTATTAATCCATCTCTGTAATTTTAAGAAATTAATTGTCTAATACTAAGTACGTTTATAACAACCTCATTTGCATGTTAATTTAATAAAAGTGGTAATTGATGTATACATTCGTAAAATATCATGAAAAACTTATTTCCATTCAAGGACCATTTGTATGCGAATTATTAGGCCTAATTAATTACCAAGCTAAAACGAAAATCGCTACTTGTTCAGTAAAGGATGATTCGGGCGCTATAATTATCGGATTTGTATATAATAAATTTGCGGAATTACTTAATGATCATCATGTTCAAAATCGTATGCCCTTCAAAATCAGCGTCATATCTGGTAAGATTATGAAGAAAGGAAACGACTTTACATTTGAAATTTATCAATGCATTTATGAGAAGGACTTTCTCATTAATTCAAGTTCATTAGCAGGACATTCTTATTGTGAAATGTCAACCTACTTGAATACTCATGTAAATGCTTTTTCACCATTTAATTCTGCACAAATTTTTGGTATTATTTATCATGATTATCTAATGTACGTATTTGAGGATTCAGAGTTGCTAAAACTGCCAATAGGAGATCCTCAGATCAAAAAAAAGGTTAAAACTGCGTTTCAAAGAGCGATTTATCAAAATTGGAAATCCCTTGTAGCTTTCAATATCAATGAGGATGCATATCTAGAGTATTTTTTGTCTTACTATGTCAAAAGAGAAGTTGAATTCATTAATTTTGAATTAACTAAACTAAGAAACTATGGGGATGATTACTCTTTCCAAGCTGAAGTTATGACACGATCTCGTATAATAGGTTTACAAGGAAGAGTAGATCGCATTCTATGGAATCAATCAAGACATCGGTTTACAATATACGAGACAAAAACGGGTCGTTCTTCTTATTCAGCCGAAAATACTGCGAAATATCAGCTCATGGCGTATTCTCTTATCCTACAAGAATACTATACAAATGAGCTAGAAGAACTGTTACTAGAATATCCTCGACTGGATATCGAAGATAGATTGAAGATTATCGAGTTTGATGAACGAGAATTAATCCGTTTGGTCAATATGCGTAACCAGATTTGGGCAATTAGCATAGGCAGACGTCCTGGTGAAGGTCCGTTCAAACAATGTTCTACAAAATGCTTCCAAAAATCAGCTTGTTCATTTTATTGTCTAAGATCATTTTTGACGAATCACTGTATGGATTGCGAACGCTGTAATTATCATCCTATTTTATTTGATAAAACAGAATTCGAGGAATTTCGACGGATTAATGTGTATTATGACTGGTATTACCAATTCTTAGAGATGGAGTATTTAAATAATCAGGATCTTCTCTTGGAATTAGGAATACCAGCTAAAGAACGTGAAGCGCTAGGAAATTGTTTTAGTGATGTGATCATATCTTCTATTGAAAAAAAACTTGAGAATCAAGATAACACAAAATTAGCAAGTTCAGCCCGGTTTTGGATTAAATTCACTCATAAAGATGATCTCAACTCATTATCATTTGAAAACACACGTATAAATTCCTCTGATTATGTTTTAATCACACCTCAAAATTATCGTCCCTTAACGTTACAGTCAATACCTGGAACAATCTATGAAATTCAAAGTAAATATGTTGTTGTTGAGGTATCTAGCGCTTATCATTCTGTGGTATCTGATTTTATTCAGCAAGAGAGCTTTCGTATTGATATTTTCACTTCTAATCAGATAATCAATAGAGAAAAATCTGCATTGGATGCCTTTATGAGAAAGCCCTATTTTCTTGGAAATACAAATTTGAAAAGAATTCGCAAGTATTTACTTAAATTGAATAATGAAGATACTCCATTAAAGATTTCTACCCCAAACTCGATAGAAAAAAAACTTGTACAAAAGGGATACAATCCAAATCAAATTAAGGCTATTATCAGTGCATTATCATTTGAGGGATTATTGCTGATTCAAGGTCCTCCAGGATCTGGAAAAACAACGGTAGTTACAGAAATTGTCCACCAATTAGTGAAGAAACTGAATAATAAACCTAACTCAACAAAACGTCATCCAGTTGAAGATAAACCAAAAACTGTAGGCAAAAAGAACGAAAAAGATATTCCAGAATTTGATTTTGAAAATCTGATTAGCACGAAGAAAATTCTTTTAACTGCGTATACTAATCGAGCAGTTGACACACTAGTTGAAATGCTAATAACGAAATATCCAAACATCAATATATTGCGTATTGGTTCTAAATTGTCAATCTCAGAACCTGTACAGCTTCATACATTGGATCATCAATCGAAAAAGAACGTGAAATTTAGTGACGGGCATTCTCGTGAGATTAATTCATCCAAGCTTGCTCACCAATTGATACAAGATGCTACTGTTATTGCAACGACGTGTTTGGGAGCAGAATCTGTTTTATTGCAAAACGCTGAATTTGAGTACGTGGTTATCGATGAAGCTGGGCAAGTTGTAGAGCCTGCAGCTCTTATTCCTTTATTGAAAGCAAAAAATATTATTTTAGTAGGAGATGATGCTCAATTACCTCCTATCTCCGTTAAAGAACAAAATCCTCTACTTAACTCCGATTATTTTTCCGATAAGAATTATTTGCGAGGATTCAAAGGTACGATTCTTCAATATCAACGAGATAAGGATAATACTGAAGATTTTCTGGATACACGAAAAGAAATATTCTTCAAGGAATTAAGAGAACTAGGCATTTTTCCTTCCGATACACTTAGCACATCCTTATTTCAAAGATTAAAACGTGTACAAAGGGATAAAAATCGTTTCATTCTACTTACAGAGCAATATAGAATGCACAAATCAATCAATGATTTTATTTCTAAGCAATTTTATGAATCTAAACTTATACCAGGAATAGTTGATGATGAAAGTATTGGAAACCGTCTTCTAGTGGAGTTTTATAATACTTATTCCATTGAAATTCCTTTAGCTCCTAGCCAACCAAAGTCGATGAATGATCTTTGTACTTATGCTTTACATCCTGAAACCCCCATGATTTTCTTAGATACCCATAAATTAGGTTCGTATGATTCAAAACTAGATGAAAATTTTGACGAAATGACGTCTAAATTCAATCTCATTGAAGCTAAAATTATTGCGAAAATCATTCACCACCTTATTGGATTGAAATCTAAACAATCTCCAAACGAGAATGAAATACAGCATTTCCTCTCAAATATTGGAGTAATTACTCCTTATCGAGCTCAAGTGCGTCAGATTAGGAGTAAAATACGTGAAGTTATGTTAAAAGATGAAAAATGGAACAATTTGATTTCAAAATACCTTTTAGTTGATACGGTTGATAAATTCCAGGGAAAAGAATCCGAAATTATCTTAATTAGCTTGGTTGATTCTACTCCCAGTGGAAAATTAGGCACATTATATTCAGAACTCAGAAGAATGAATGTATCTATTACTCGAGCTAAAACTAAATTAATACTTATCGGTGATTCGGATATGTTTACCAGACAAGAGAAAGACACATCGGAAGGATCGAAAACAATTCTGGATTTCTTCACGGGGAACGAGACTGAACTATCAAATGATAGTAATTTTAAAGGAACTACTTTAAAAAAGACTGAAAAAATTTACCGATTTTTTACCGATCTTGTCAATTACATTCGAAACCAACAAGGCTTAGTGATTTTGGATGAAAACATGATAAAAAGTGAGGAACAATAATATATATCCTCGTATTACGTCACTTCTTTTGCCATATTTTAGCGAAAACATAAAAGTTGGGATTTACATTAGTATTTAAAGAAATGGTGATCGAAGGTACCCGAGAACCTGATATGCCGTCCAATATACAGAAAAATCTGTTATTAGATTCAGAGAATAAAATCCTTCAAAAAGGATTTCATAAAGGTTCAATTATAACAAAATTAAAGGATGGCAATAATTCCATTATATTCTCTGATGCCATTGAGATATCGGAAGATATATCAAAAATTGATGGTTTACGGGTAGGTGTAGACGGAGAATTGGCTATTGCTGAAAAAGGGGAATTCGAGGTCCATAAATCAACGATCTTATACTCCGTGAAAATGGATAGTGATATCGTTAAAACTTTTGATAAAGCTCGTTTTAATACCAGTTTTCCATATATAACAGCTTTCTTACACACCAGTTGTCTCTATAATTATTCCTTAAAATATGCTGTGAATCACCTAGATTTCGTACGTGGGGAAATTTTGAGCCATCCAGTTGCTCTACTTCATCGTGATGGAATCTTAGTCGGTGATCGAGCAGTGATTGATGATCAAGGCTATCCTGTATTTTATAATGCGTTTCTTATACAAAGAACTGGCACAACAAATCCTGAAGATTTAGTAACATTTGCATATGAACCCATTATTCGAATGAACATTCATTTTATTAAATGGATAATCATTTTGGGAGTCGAAATGCTAAAGTGAATCTAGATGCTTCATATAAAGAAAAATTTGTAAAGAAATTGGCATATTTGCTTCCCCCCTTTGATAAATTTGTGGCCAAAGCTGATTTACCCGAGCAAGAACCTGTGTTTCCATCACGTAAAAAATACATAAAACACATTTCTGATATCATAAAACACGAAGGATCAATGATAATCCCTGTTATTTCAGAAGTTGGAGGAGGTAAGACTCACTTCTTATGGGGTATCTATAATAGTTTTGACATCGATGCAGTTACAGCATTTTTGACATTTCCTCGCTCAAAAGAAAAATTTCTATATTATTTATATTCAAATTTCATCAAACAGTTTGGTCAAAATAACCTACGGGATTTCTCGCAAAATTTTGGAGAGAAGTTTGGTGCGGCAGAACGTTTATATGGCTTATTCCGGACACAAAACTCGGAAAGAATAGCATTATCAGCAATTGAGCAACTAGAGCAAAATTATGAACGAGAACCATTAGAACAGTGTGTCAATGTTACGATACAACATTTAATGAATAGTGATAAATCCCAAATCGCTGAACGTTGGTTGTTAGGTCAACTCATGGATGTCGAGGACCTCTTTCTCATCAATGCAACTGAAGATCTTTCGAAGGAAGTCATGGCTAAAACTATGTTTAAACTAATCGCAGAACACCATACTCAGGATATAGTATTGTTATTTGACGATTTAGACAAAGCCGCAGATGAGTTTGATAGTCTTGAGGAATATTATGAACCTGGAGACGAAGTGAATTGGGCAGGAGACTTAGGTGAAGGTGTAGAGGAAGATGAGGAACAAAATCTCGGCAACTTCGCACTTGTCGAAGAACTAATGAATCTGCTGAAAGAAATTAAGAATTTGAAAATCATCGTTACATTGGAGCGGCAAGAATCTAAAAGATTTATCGATTGGTTTCAATCAAAGAAGCGTGATCCATCAATTCGTATTTCAGATCCGATTGAATTAGCCCCAATAACGCTAAAAGATGCTTATCATTTGTATTTTTCTAGATTAAAAAACTTCTGTTTGAAATATAATGTTCCTCATCCCACAGCAGATCGTACATTCAAACCGGAGAAAGATATGGAGGAATTTCTTCACATATATGAAGATGATTTGTATTTTCCGTTAAATCAAGAGATTTTGGAAGTCATATATGGTATTAAATTTGGTAATCCGAGGGAAATTTTACGTAATTTCAAAAGTATTTTTGATGCTATTATCTTTGAAGAAGTAGGAATTGACAAAGTCCAAACCGAATATAAACGCTTTTTGCGGAAATAAGAGTCATCTCTTTTTACATTTACCATTGATAGTATGATAGTCCTTACAAGAGGAGCAAAATCCTTTTGCACTTTTATCAGAGCTATCCAATCCTCGTTTCCAGCATACAGGGCACATATAATATTGTAATTTCTTCCCATTCTTTTTTCCACTAACTTTTGTAATATTGAATCCACATAAGGAACAAGTTCCTTTCAGAATTCGTGGATTGCCATTACGAGGGAGTGGGATAACATATTTACAGCTCGAATTAATGCATTTTAATAGTTTTTTCCGATCTTTAGTGATAATTAATTGCATTTTGGAGGTTTTACATCTTGGGCAATTTGCTGTGGATAAATTTGTTCCTGATGTGATTGAAGTAGATGCATATTGTTGAGATTTCGACGATGATGAGCTAGAAAATCGAGGTTTTCCTTTAACAATATTTCCAGATTGCTCTAAACTCTTCATTTGAGTAAGGAATTGAGTTTTTTGTGCTCTGAAATTATCAAATAACTTAAGAAATTCCTCTCGTATGGTGTCTACCGCCTTTTGCATAGTCATTTTGCCTTCTTTTACTGCAGTGAGATGAGTTTCTACCCACTCTGTGAATTTAGGCTCTAGAAATGATGACCAAACTCCCTTTAACGAATCAATGAGTGTGTATCCTAATTCCATTACAAAAAAGGTTCTTTGTACGCGTTTGATATATGTTCTTTCTTCTAAGGTGTCAATATGAGCTGGTCGAGTTGATTTTGTTCCTAAATTATGCTTCTCCATGAGTTTCAATAGACTTGTGTCCGTGTATCGAGGAGGAGGTTGAGTCATTTTTTCTTCAAGCTCAATTTTTTTTACCGGGACAATTCCTTGAGATAATTTAATATCAATATCATATTTTGGTTTAAGAAAGGGCGCAATTTCGTAAAATCCTGGTTTTATAAGAACCAAAATACGACCTACAAAAATCTCATTCATTATTTCAATTTCAATTTTTGTTTGAACTTCCTCTGCGTCCTCTCCAAAAAGTGCTAGATAGTGACGAGCTATGATGTTATATACTTTTTCTTGAAGATTAGTTTTGAACTTGGCTGATTTTGGATTCACAGATTCTATAGGTGTTATAGGAGGATGGTCACCAGCGTCCTTCGTTCCATTTCTAGGCTTTAATCGGTTATTTTGAAATAGTATTTGTACCCATTTACCATAGGCAGTATTTTTGACCATTTTCTTTAGATATTGGACGTGATCAAAATTCGAGTTGTATTTGTTACTATCCGTTCGAGGATAACTAATTAGTTTGTTTAAATAGAGGTCTTCCATTGTTTTTAATGCAACTTTTGCTGAAATACCTAAACGTTTGGTCAGAAGCATCAAAGCCTTCGAAGTATTAAGGGGGATAGGGGGTTTTATTTTTCGGGGTTTATCTATTACTTTTGTTATATTTCCATTAGTCGCGATTTGGATACGATTAAAGATCCCATTTGCGATTTTTTGGTCTTTAAATGGGTTGTTTATATGTTGAACTTTGAGTAAAGAAGGTATTCCTGAAGTAATTGGTTGGATTATGGCATTTATAGCCCAATATTTATCTGGTTTAAAGTCACGAATTTCTTTCTCACGTAAATAAAGAAGATATAAGAGAGAACTTTGCACTCGTCCAATAGAAGCAAACCTCGCTTGTAGCTTAGTCAGAACGGGTTTTAAGGTTAATGATACTTCTCGAGTAGCACTAAATCCGATAATTGCATCAATTATGGCTCTGGCTTCACCCGAATTTGCCCACTCATATTTCGGTGGTATTAGATTGCCAAAAGCTTGGATAACATCTTGTTTTTGAAGTGTATTTAGCCACAATTGTTGCACTTTGATCCCCCGGTTTACGGGTAAAATATTAGTTAGCGCGTCAATTAAACCAATATTACATCCTTCCACATCGGCGTCTGTCGCTATGATACAATCGTTACAAATTCTCGCATATTTCTTAAGTGCTGCGATGTAAGAATATGCATACGATGTTGGAGTTTTCGCAATAGCATTTTTATCAGTGATAATATCTCGGGGATCTTCTGCAGTCCAGCTTTTATATTTCGGAGTATTAATATAGCGCAATATATGCCCGCGTAACGGAATAATATAGATATCACGGGAATGATTGTGAAAAATGGAGACATCTTTTAGTTTAATTACTTGATAAGGACCTAAAGCATCCGCAATCGCTTGTGCTGCTTTATATTTTTCACTAATCATCATTG
Source organism: Promethearchaeota archaeon (assembly GCA_016839865.1). The sequence goes on from JAEOTN010000056.1 coordinate 14,726, forward strand.
TTGGCATGCTTGAGTTTTCCACCAAATCTATCGTAATTTTAAGAAATATATGAAACGGCTTTTATTTAATTAAGATTAGTATACAGTTAACCATTAACTTATATCAATTAATTATCCTAGGAATCATGACCTCACCATGAAAGATCTTTCACCCTTTTTTACACCCGATAGTGTCTTGATCATCGGAGCTTCTCGTAATGAGTTCACGTTTAACTGGCAAATCGTGAAGAATCTTCGAGAATTAATGTTTAAGGGAGAGATTTTTGTAATAAATCCGAATGCGGATGATATTTTGGGAGTCAAATGCTATTCTACCCTTGGAGAATTACCAAAAATCCCCGAATTGTGTATCGTGTTATTAACCAAACATATTGGAGAAACAATGCAAGAATTAGCCACATTTGGAATTAAGCACTGTATAATTCAATCTGATCTAAACGTATCGAACAATCATGAGGAAATTTCGCAGATTTTACACCAAATCTCTAAAGACCATGACATGATGATCGTTGGACCTGGTAGCATCGGATTGATAAACACATCAAATTTTTTTACATCTTCCATCATACCCGTTAGAAGACATGTTATCCAAAATCATCGTAGAAATCGAAAAAATGGATCTCTCAGCTTCTTTGCACAATCAGGTGGTTTATCAGGAGCTCTTGGGTGGTGGAATCCAATTCAAGAGTTCCCTATATCTAAAGTCATCCACATAGGGGAATCTATGAATGTAACTGCAGCTGACATGATTCAATACCTATTTGATGATTTAGAAACGCAAGTTATTAGTTTGTATCTGCGTACTCTCACCAAAGAATTGGTAGATGTCATCCGGGAAAATTCTTCAAGAAAACCCGTCCTATACAAATATGTGGGTGATAAAAATCAGCTATTGGATGATCTACATAATACTTTAGCAATTGAAGTAAAAAACTATATTGAGTTATTTGAATTTGCCAAAGTATTTTTATGGAGCCCACCTCCTAAAGGAAGTTCAATTGGCATCATTGGTCCTTCCAGTGGAGCCATTCATTTAGTAATTTCTGAGATGCAGAATACTGAGCTGAATTTAGCAACTGAATTAAATCCGCAGACACGGAAACTCATACTAGAACGTGTTGGAGGATCGACAAGTATTGAAGGAAATCCGGTTGATTATTGGCCCCCGAAAAAGTTCATAGGAACTGATGTTTGTAACGTATACTATGTTTCTGGGAACGCTTTGCTAGAAGACAGCAAAGTAGATGCTTTATTTCTTGCACTTGAATTTTTTTCTGAAATCGAGTTCGATTTTGCAATTTTTGCATCAATCCAAAAACGATTTCCACATAAACCTATTATCGCAGTGTTAATTATGGCAGAAAAAGAGGGTAGAGAACGTATAATTTCTTGTGCAAACAAGCTTCATATTCCTGTTTTTGTTGATGAAGTGGAACGAGCTATACGAGCATATGCATCATTTGTACAATATCATCTTAGAAAATAAGAAAAAGTTAGAAATAAAAAAAAATTAGAATATTTCTTTTAGTGGTTCTGGAATTTCTTGATCAGGAGCTTGAATTAACAGAAATGGTTCAACATTGCATTTTAAGCATTTTTCCCCCATTAAGAGATAATATTTGAATTCATGCTCTTTAGCGGTCACTAATTGAACACTTACTAATTTTGCTGTATCTTCACACCCACAAGGGATTTGAAATTCATCAAAATCACTAAATCGTTTGGTAGGATCTTTTAATTTCTTAAAAGTCGAATTTCCAAGTAGATCTTGAACAACCTCACTATCATCAAGAACATTGGGTGAATAATCACCTAATTTCAAAACTTTCTGTTCGTCATAAGTTGCTTCTTTTATAACACTGAATAGATCCACAGCTTCTACTGTTCTTTCGGCTTCCATTGGGATAGGATCAACGAAAATATCCGCTAGTTCCTCAGGAATGGTCATATCGGGTAATGGTACTAAGATGAACGGATTAGAACTACATTTCTCGCATTTTTCTCCAATCATCATGTAGAACTTGAAATCCTTATGAGCCCTTGGTCTTATTTTTTGAATTTCACCAATGCTAACTGGTTCACCACATGTACAAGGAATTCCTTTGAAATCATCGAAATCTGGTATAATTTTCTCAGGTTCTTTAAGTTTATCAAATTCTGAATTTTCTAGAAGGGTTTCTGCAATGGGTTTGTAACCAAGCTCCACTATATCTAAATTATTTGTATCTAATATACCATCTTCATTATATTGTGGATTTTTAACGATTAGAAATAAATCATTTTCATCATCTTCTGAAAGATTCATACTAGATACTGCTGTAGCGGTTCCAACTCCACCTGATCGCATTGTATTTGGAGCATCGAAAGGTTCCATTCCTTCAGGATATTCAAATTGAAAAACATATTGAACTTGTTCATCCTGAATGTTTTCACGAATTAGATTAAGACTAGTATAATCATTCGACATCAATGGAAATTCTAATACTTGGAGAGGAAACTGTTCTTCTAGCATATATTCTCGTGCATCATCTAAAAGAATCTGGATGAATATCTTGATTTTCGATATTTCATCATAAATTTCTGCTTGTAATTCCTCTCTATGCATGTACTTAAATTCATTCCATTTCTTTTTCATTTGTTTTTTGATGAGATTCGGTAAGAAACAAACAGGCAAGATAAGTAAAAACGAGTACATTTGGTACGGTCTTAGTGCGGGAATGTAAAATATGAATATTGTCCCGATCAATGCGCCCATAATTATCAAATTGATTCGATTAAAACGCTTTAGATATGGTCCACGAATCTTATTTCGTTTGGCTACTTCTTCCGATCGTTCTTTTATCCCAAATGCGGCACTTTCGATTTGAAGACGATCATATTCTTCCTTTAATTTACTTACACGTTCTTTTTCTTCTGAATGCGCTTTCTCAACATCCAAAAAATCTTTTGTATGAGTAGATATGTAATTATCATAGATTTTTTTCTGGAAAATAAAATCAAAGCTTTCTTCGGAAATCCAATCTAAAAATCTCACCACCAATAGCTCTTTTTCGAGATAACTACGAATTTTTGAGCTAATTTGACCCGGTGCAGAACTAGTGGATTCTTGTGCTTTTTCCTCTTCTTCTGGTTTCTTTTTACGAAACCGGTCTCTTAGTCGTTTGAACATATCGAGTGAGCTATATTAATGGGACTATATTATCTTTTTCGTACAAAATTTTACATTCTAACAATCGATGATGATGTATCTATAGAAAGAGTCCTCTAAACCAGCTAAAGAACATAAAAATTCCCCAAACAGATAAAAGAACTCCCGCAATAAACATCATATAAACGGTACTAGCTTGTTCAGGGGATGTAAGATAGTCGGCGAATCTTCCACCTACTTGACCTACGGCTCCATCCTCAACAATATCTTCTTCCCCAAGATATTCATCCGTTTGTTTAAGTTTTTTCCTCATTTGTCTCTTACTGGTTACAATTAAGCCAGTTAATCCTATAATGAGTAAACCCAATCCAAAAGGTACTATCCATTCAACTAGTCCTTGTAAAATCTCTAAAATCTCAGGAAAACGCACAATTAAAAATTGGTAAATGAAGCCATAAGCGAGTCCTACAGCTCCAATACTAAAAAGAGTCCAGAAGAAAATTCGATGAGTTATATGTGCCATGTTATCGACCATGGTTAAGAATGATTTACAAAATTGATGGCAGTTTATTAATATAGTCATTAAAAAAAGTAGAGAGATTAGATAATTTCTAATTCATTTCCAATCTTTTTCAAGGCGGAAATTGCATAATCTAAGTCATCTTTTGTCAATAATGCATTCATTTGTACCCTAATACGAGAAAGTTCACGCGCAACCATAGGAAACACAATAGGAGTGGCAAAGATATTTTCTTGAGTAAACAATTTTTCAGCTAATTTTTGAGCTTTACCAGGGTCTCCAACGATTAGAGGAATGATAGGAGTAGCACTTGCACCTGTGTTGTATCCCATATTTTGAACTTCTTTCTTGAAATAGTTGGTATTATCCCAAAGTTTCTTATTATGTTCAGGTTCAGTTGCTGCTACTTCTACAGCAGCTATGCATGCAGCGACCATTGCAGGGGGATGAGCTGTGCTTAACAGATAAGAACGACTCTTGTTCGTTACGAATGAGCACAAGTCTTTGGATCCGGCAACAGTTCCACCAAACACTCCAAATCCTTTTGACATGGATCCTCCTTCCACATGGACTTTATGTTGAAGATCAAAATGAGCGACAATTCCTCGCCCTCCTCCTAGAACACCTTCACCATGACAATCGTCCACAAACACCATAGCTCCATACGGTTCACACGCTTTCACAATTTCGGGCATTGGAGCAATATCTCCATCCATTGAAAACACACCGTCAGTGATAACTAAAATTCTACGTGCTCCACCATCATCAGCTTCTTTTAGAGCTTTTTCCAATCCACCAACATCATTATGAGGATATACTCCACGTTTTGCTTTGGTTAAACGAACTCCATCAATTATTGAACCATGGTTTAACTCATCAGAAATAACATAATCATCTTTACCAATTAATGTGGGAATAACTCCTTGGTTCACTGCAAAACCCGTTTGGCAGAGTAAAGATGCTTCCACACCTTTATATTTTGCAAATTTCTCTTGGAATTGTTTAGTAAGGTCAAAAGTTCCGGCGATTACAGGAACTGCTCCTGCACCAGCGCCGTATTTTTTTGCAGCATCAATCGTTGCTTGAACAATCTTCGGATGAGTAGCAAGACCAAGGTAATTATTTGTGTTAAGCATCAACACTTCTCGACCATCAACTACTGCATGAGGTTTGGATCCAGTCTCAAGATGCCGTATTATCCATTCTAGATTGGAATCGACCAATATATCATATTCTTCTTTAAGAAAACTAGTTGGATTGCGTTTCATGGAGATGTATTCATTAAAATCCAAATTAAATTTTTGGTGTTATATTTGGGATCGTTGGATGTCACGAAAAAAGTTGAAAACGCTACTGTAATAAAGAAAAGATTCACTTACACAAATATTGAATGACATTCAGAAATTAATGAACGCACATAGAATAGCTATAGTAGGTTCTCCTGGTTCGGGGAAATCCACTCTAAGTAGAAAACTAGCGAAAATCCTTAAGCTTCCCTTACATCATCTTGATTGCTTGTTCTGGCTCCCAGGATGGGTACAAAAACCCAGGTCGGAATTCAATGCTCTTCATGACGAATTACTAGATGAAGAGCAATGGATTATAGATGGTAACTATGGTCGCACACAAGAAAAACGATTTGAGAAAGCAGATACTATTATATTTTTTGACTTTCCTACATTATTTTGCCTATTTCGTATCATTAAAAGGCAAGTATTCCAACGAAACAAACCCCGACCTGATATCACGGTAGGATGTGAGGAAAAGCTAGAAATCGAATTTCTAAAATACATAATACAATTTCGTAAAACACGACGACTGGATACACTAATAAGGTTAAAAAATTTACCCAAAATGAACATATTTCGTCTAATATCTCCTCGATCTGTAACCCGCTTTTTAGATAACCTTCTTGTAGAGATAAAATTATGAAACTTTTTATTTTCTCTTTAAGAACGTTATTTTATGACTGATCCATCCCAATGGAACAAGAAAAAAGGAAGAATGCAAACTCATTGGTTTGAAGATGTTGATTCAAACAATCCATTTCCTGAATACCCTCGTCCCCAAATGGTTCGGGAAGAATGGTTGAACTTGAATGGATTATGGGACTATGCAATAAGATCTGCAGACATTAATACGGTGAAAGCGTATGATGGAAAAATATTAGTTCCTTTTCCTGTTGAGTCTTCTCTGTCAGGAGTGAAGAGACCACTTTTACTAAAAGAAAGATTATGGTATCATCGGGTGTTTAAAATCCCGGAAAATTGGAAGGATAAGAGAATTTTATTACATTTTGGTGCTATAGACTGGGAATGCACAATTTGGATAAATGACAGGGAAATTGGAATTCATAAAGGTGGATATTCCCCATTCTCATTAGATATTACTGATTACGTGTGTATGGAGGAAGAGAATGAAATTGTCATAAAAGTGTTCGATCCAACAGACAAAGGCCGGCAACCATTTGGTAAACAAACATTGAAACCGAAACTCGTTTTTTATACTTCGACTTCTGGTATTTGGCAAACTGCATGGTTAGAAATGGTTCCAACGACCTACATTGATTCTTTCAAACTCACACCAGATATAAACAACTCAACCCTCACAATTGAAGCGAAAGTAAAAGGAGAACCTTTAGTAAATACAGAAATAAAAGTCAAAATCTCTAAGGACGGTAATGAAATTACAACCGTTCAAGCTTCTTCAAGTGAACCAGTAATAATAGATATTGAAAATCCAATTTTATGGAGTCCAGAATCTCCAGAATTATACGATGTGCAATTAACATTGATTTTTCATGAGAATCCATTAGATGCTGTCGATTCCTATTTTGCAATGCGTAAATTTTCCCTTCAAGCTGGTCCAAGTGGCATACCACAATTTTTCTTAAACAATAATCCGTATTTTATGATCGGTCCATTAGATCAAGGTTTTTGGCCTGATGGACTCTACACTGCACCATCAGATGCTGCACTGTTATGGGATGTTGAAATGACAAAGAATTTTGGCTTCAATATGATTCGTAAACATATTAAAACTGAACCAGCTCGTTGGTATCATTATTGTGATAAATTAGGTATAATAGTTTGGCAAGATATGCCAAATGGTGGCAAGATGAATATAATCCCTCCTGGATATTTTGCCTATTTTTTGGGAAAAACTTATGATGATACAAAGAGTTACCGCAAATTTGGATTTAAGAATCCCAAAGATAGGATGCAATTTGAAAAAGAACTGAAAGAAATGCTGGATTCACTATATAACGTTCCATCGATAGCAATCTGGGTACCATTTAACGAAGCTTGGGGTCAATTTGACGCGAAACGGATATCTGAATGGATAATGGAGTATGATCCAACTCGACTTGTGGACAATGCAAGTGGTTGGTTTGATCAAGGCTCAGGACACTTTGTAAGTATACACAATTATAACGATACTTTTAAGATGCCTAATGATTCTAAGGAACGTGGAGTTTTATTATCTGAGACTGGTGGCTATACAAATTCAATAAATGGTCATAAGTGGGATCCTAAAAAGAAATTTGGGTATAAATTTTACCAGAACAAAGAAGAACTACATGATGCATACCGAAATATGGTAGAAAATGTTCTTAAACCTGCCATAAAAAAGGGGCTTAGCGGTGCCGTATATACGCAGACTAGTGACGTTGAAATTGAACTCAATGGGTTAGCAACCTATGATCGGCAAGTACTGAAATTCGACCAGAAGCTTGTAAAAGAGTTGAATATGTCATTACGGGAACTTAACCCCAAAACTTAACATTTTTAATACAAGACGTAGAAAATAAAATACAACTATCCAGTCTTATTTCTATCTCCCAAAACCCATTAAAACTATGTAGTTGAATCTATAATGAAGAGAATCCTTGTAATCGGTGCATGCGGTCAAATCGGTAGTGAACTAGTGCCAGAACTCCAAAAATTGGACTGCGCAGAAATCATAATCGCAACAGACAAAAAGAATCCTCCAGAAGAGCTACTTGGAAAATTCAAGTCATTCTTGCATTTAGATGTACTCGATTATGAGGCTGTCGAAAATATCGTTAAACAATATCGAATTGATACCATTTATCATTTAGCTTCATTACTGTCTGCAAAAGGGGAGAAAAACCCACAATTTGCATGGAATCTTAATATAAACGGTTTATTGAATGTCTTGGAAGTATCCAGGAAATTTAATGTTAAGCAAATAATGTGGCCAAGTAGCATCGCTGTTTTTGGACCCACAACTCCAAGAGAGAATACTCCAAATGATACAAATTTGATACCTTCGACAATGTATGGTATAACAAAAGTGACAGGAGAATTACTTGTCAGATATTACAGCGATAAATATGGGATCGATATTCGTTCTGTAAGATTACCTGGCATAATAAGTAGTGAGACACTTCCAGGTGGTGGAACTACTGATTACGCTGTAGAAATCTTTTATGAGGCAATTAAAAACAAGTACTATGAATGCTTTCTGGAGAAATCAACCATTCTCCCCATGCTATATATGAGTGATTGTGTTAAAGCTTTAATCCAACTTATGGAGGCAGATTCTGCGCGCATGGCACATCGCGTTTTCAATTTAACCGGGATGAGTTTTTCCTGTGCGGAACTTGCACATGAGATAAGAAAACACATACCAGAGTTTGTCATTGAATACAAACCAGATTCAAGACAACAAATTGCAGATTCATGGCCGAAGACTATTGATGATTCTCTCGCTCGTATCGAATGGGGTTGGGAACCGGCTTATTCTATTGAGACAATGGCCCTGGATATGGTCCAAAAGTTGCGTAAACGTTTACTCTAATCTTTTTCTTATCCATTAATCGTTTATAAAACAAAATTTTTGAGTAGGGAAATATTCGCTCATCCATATGTCTAAAAAGCAAACTGCATTAATCGGTGCTGGATCCTTTGGTCGTGCCCATGCGCGTAACTATAATAATATTTCAGATTTTGTTGCTATTTGCGACACAAACTTAGAAACCGCTAAAAATGCTGCGCTGGCATTTGAAGATGTGCGTGTATACAACGATGTAGATAAAATGCTTAAAGAAGAAAAAATCGATGCATTGAGCATTGTTACTCCACCCTCTGTTATTCCAGACTTAACTAAAAAATGTGCTTCTAAAGGAATTAACATCCTAATGGAAAAACCAATGGGATTGAAATATGAAGATGTAGAAGCATTAACTGCATTTGAATCGGTGAGAATCCAACCAGGATTTATTGAATTATATAATCCGGTAGTAGAGGAAGCAAAAAAATACCTTCCACGTATCGGAAATATATTAACCATTAGCTCTAAACGGGTAGGATTATTCCCACGAAGATATTGGGGAATGGGAGTGGTGCTCGATTTAACCGTTCATGATGTGTATTTGCAACGTGAATTTTTAGGAGAAGTGAAATCCGTGAAAAGCATGGTTCGTTATTATCATGATGACAAATTTGAAGATGCAGCTTATGTATTGCTTAATTTCGGAGAAGCAAAAGGATTAATCGAATCAAACTGGATTACACCAACAAAATATCGGAAAATGTTTATATCAGGTGAGAAAGGAACTATTGAAATAGATTTTATAGATAAATATATTAAATTCCTTGAAGGAAAAGAACTATCTAAACCAAAACCTGAGATTTGGGAAACCAAGATCAACTATTTAAGACCCAAAGAACCCTTGCGAGAAGAACTGATGGATTTTCTCTATGCTGATAAACCTAAAGTAACATTAAAAGAACATGGATTGAAAGCACTAAAAGTTGTATTAAATGTCTTAAAGCAAGCAAAAAAGTAACAAATAATAGTAAATTTCAATATGTGTGGGTGAATGAAAATTGTCTAAAGAAAAATGGGTTGTTACCTCTGCATGGCCATATGTAAATGCAATACCGCATTTGGGGAATTTCTTACAAGTTCTTTCTGGTGATGTCTTTGCTCGATATCTACGATTAAGAAAGAATACAGAGGTAATTTATGTATCAGGCTCTGATATGCATGGTACACCAATCGCTGTAGATGCAATCAAGCTAGGGATTACTTCTGAGGAGTTAGCACACGCTAAACATCAAGAAATTGTCAAAATCTTTAGTGATTGGGATCTGCGATATGATAACTATACTCAAACGCACAATCCGACTCATATTAAATTCGTTCAAAATTTATATTTGGAAATACAGAAGAATGGTTATATTGTTGAAGAGGATAACGAAGGATATTACTGCCCAGAAGATGAATTTTTCTTACCAGACCGATTCATTGAAGGAACTTGTCCTCATTGTGGAGAACCCGGAGCACGCGGAGATCAGTGTGATAATCCAAAATGCGGACGAGTATTGGAAGCAGATGAGTTAATAGACCCACAATGTAAAATTTGTCTAATCAAAAATAAACATACTACTCCAATTCGTAAGAAAACAAAACATTGGTATTTAGATTTACCCCAACTTGAAGATCAATTGCGGAATTTCATAAAAAATAACAAATATATTAATCCGAATGCAAAAACTTTGGTTCTCAACTCTATTAAGGAAGGATTACCAAAACGAGCAATTACACGTGATCTAAAATGGGGTATACCTGCTCCATTCAAAGGCGCAGAAAAGAAAACAATCTATGTGTGGTTCGAAGCTGTTTTAGGATATATATCTGCAGTTATGGAATGGGCTGAGATTAAGGAACAACCGGAATTATTTGAATATTACTGGAAAGACCCCAAAACCAAATCTGTATATTTTATAGGAAAGGATAATATAATTTTCCATTGGATCATTTTTCCTGCATTAATTTTTGCATATAATAAAGGAAAACCAAAAGAGCAGCAACTAACAATCCCTTATAATATCAGCAGCACCGAATTTCTCATGTATGAGAATGACAAATTCTCAAAAAGTAGAGGTGTTGGAGTTTGGTCGGATGAAGCATTGGAACTACTTCCTAGGGATTATTGGAGATATGCACTTATTCGGAACCGACCAGAAGGAAGGGATGTTTCATTCATTTGGAGTGAGTTCGAAAATTCTATTAACGAGTTAAACGATAAAATTGGAAATTTTATTCATCGCACATTTACCTTTATCTACAATAAATTTGACGCTAAAATCCCCAAGATCACGGAACTAGATGATCTAGATAAACAAATATTGGAAGAGATTAAGAATGCTCCAAAAGTTGTAGGTGATCTATTCCAAAACTACCGATTGAAAGATGCTGTATCAAAAATTGTGGATATTGCTACAAAAGGAAATGTATATTTGAATACAAAGAAACCTTGGAGTTTAATAAAAACGGATAAAGCTCAAGCAGGCCAAGTATTCAACATATGCGCACAATTAAGCAAGACTTTAGGGATTATCATTGCACCTATTTGTACAGATGGATCAAAGAAGATAATGGATATTGTGAAAATTAAAAAACCATATGATGAGATAACATGGGATGATGCATCCGATCTTGAAATACCATCAGGCACGAAAATTGAGAAACCTGTTCCTGTATTTAAGAAATTCAGACTAAAAGATATGGTGAATGATTTCAAAGCTCTTAGGGATTCTAAAGGTCTGACATTCGACATTCCGGATTCCGTAGCTGGAGTAATGGGTGAGGATTCGAAACTTGCACAAAAGAAGAAAAAGAAGAAAGAACAAGATGGAATTTTCATCTCTTACAAATTCTTCCAGAAATTCAAATTTAGAACCGCACGCATTTCTGATGTAGTAGAAGTTTCAGTTGATGAAAAAGAGAAAGAAATTTGTACACTTTTCAAATTTATATTGAGTCTTGGAAGAGGAATTCCTAAGAATGAGTACTATATTTATTCCACTAAATCTCTTGAGCACTTTCAAGAGTTGATTGGTAAAGATATTGTGTTTCTAGCTAATCTTCAAGATCTCCCAAAATCAGCTAAGACATTCAAAGACCAAAAATATCTAGTATTACATGCAAAGGATAAAACACAATCGACCGCATTGATTATTGTCGATAAGAAAGTGCGTCTTGGAAGTATTATTCGTTGAAAATCCAAAAAAATTAAATTATATGGAGTTTTTTCCTACTAAATTAGAAACATTGTGATTGATCATGGCCCGGAGACCCTGGAGCTGTTACAAGCAAATCAAACGACCTAGCTACCAAAAAAAGCGTAGCAGAAGCCACCGCAAAGAATTTGTCCGCGGTGGTCCTGATTCAGTGCTAAGAATGTATGACACTGGAAATCGAAAGAAGCCAATTGGTGATTGGGATTTATCATTAGGAATTAGGATTTTGAGAGATTGCCAACTAAGTCATCGAACCCTAGAAGCGATCCGTACCTCTTTGAATCGAAACTTACAGAAATATCTCGGCCGAGAAGCGTTTTTGATTAGAATACGACCTCATCCATGGCAAATGATCCGGGAGAACAAGATGATGGCATTCGCTGGAGCCGATAGGCTTCAATCAGGCATGCGGAACTCATTCGGACGAGTTATCGGACGAGCAGCTCGTGTGTCTGCAAATCAAGTCGTAACCGAAGTTTACTGTAATTTCAAGAATAAAGATGTTGTTATTAAAGCACTGAAAACTGCTGCTTACAAACTTGGAGCCAAAAATCGTCTTACAGTGCTTAAGATGAAGAACGAAGAGGAATATTCTTCAAAAGTAGGGCTTCCAATCGCATTGGAAAAATAATTCATCTCTACCATCCATTTATTTTTATTATAATCCTAATATATTAATTCACAAGCCCAATTCTTTGATTGGTTATGTTCTCAGAAGCAGACCTAAGAAAAATATATCACTGGAAAATTGTTTTGTTGTTGAATGGATTACGGATAACACAGAAATTTTTAGATAAAATCCAGCAATATGAATCCGATTTTAATAAAGGAAGAAAGGGAGGTGCTGGACCTGCCGGGGGTCGTTATTTTATGTTTGAAAACGGTTCTTTAGCCAATGTTGCGCTCTGGGGACCTCAATCCGAACAATCACATTTGTTGCTCCAAGATATATCGGGATATAATGAATCTAATCCTCAGAACTTAAAATGCACAATACTTAACACCGAAACGCAAGGTAAATTTATCTTAGATTTAATCCCTGTTCCAATAAAATACAACACTTCTGAGAATCTAAATGGTACAACAAATAAACAAATTGCCTTGGTTCATGGTGATAATTGTTTGGCTAGTACCGTCGTACAAAAATGCCGATACTGGGAAGAAAACAATGCTTGTGCTTTCTGCGGTATAGAATTCAGTTTACAAGACGGATCTACAATAGAAAAAAAGACTCCTGAACAATTAATTCATGCTATAAATAGTGCTTCTGAGCAGAATTTATGCTCACATATGACGTTAACGATGGGAACTTTATCCAAATCCGATAAAGGTGCCGAAGATTATTTTGAAATTGTATCAAAAATAAAACAACAGTATCCTGAACTGCCAATTCATATACAGATAGAGCCTTTTGATGATATTTCGAAATTAAATGCCTTAAAAAATGCAGGTGTGGATACCATTGGAGTTCATTTGGAAATACCAGATGATGCTATAAGAAAAAAATATTGCCCAGGTAAATTTGCTACACCTAGGGAAGTATATGAGAAATTTTGGTTAGAAGCAGTGGAAGTGTTTGGAAAGGGACAAGTAAGTACTTTCATTATCCTAGGATTTGGTGAATCTGTTGAAGATACAATCAGTTATATGGATTATTTAGTCAAATTGGGAGTAATTCCTAACATTATGCCCGTTCGGTACATTCTAGGTACAGAATTGGATTACAAACCTATCAATTTGCACGATTTAGTTCGCGTTTATGATTCGGTTGCTGAAGCATTTTTGCGCTATGGTCTTGATCCACATAACAATAAAGCGGGATGCATAAAATGTAGGGGCTGTTCCGCAATTATGGATGCTTATGATTATCATAAAAAAACCCATCCAATTAGTTAAAATACTCATTCACCCTCATTAACACTATAATTGTAACATGGGAAAATTATGTCAACTCAAAAAAACGCTGTTGAGGATATTCCCGAAAGTTATCAGGAATATCTTGTAGCGATTTATCGTCTGTCTTCAAAATTAGGTAGAGTTACAAATAAGGATATTTCCGAATTCATGGAAATAGCACCCCCTTCTGTGTACAATATGTTAAAAAAATTAGCTAGTCGAGAGTTAATTGATTGGCGACCTAAAAGTAAAGAGATTTTATTATCCCCTGGAGGGAAATTATATGGAAAAAAACTCATTTTGGGTCACTTAATCATGGAACTTTTTTTACGAGAGTATCTAGGAATAACGGATGATAAAGAAATACATTCTCTTGCATGTAAACTGGAACATCACGTAACAGACATCGTCAAAGAAGGATTTCGTAAAAAAATTGGAGAGGTTGAATATAAGAAGCTTGAAAAAATTGTTGAAAAAGAACCTGATCCAGAGGAGGCAATTAAAAAGATTCATGAAGTATTCCCCACTCCCAATCGAATTGTTGACCAATTTTCTGAAAAATTGATTAAATTATTACCAAACTCGAAAGAACAAATAAAATCTGCGAAAGAAGAATTTATAAAGGATAATTAATCACGTAGAAATTTTCCCATTACAAAATCTTTCCAATCTCTTCCTATCATGAAAACTCCTAATAATAATAAAAAAAGACCAGTTGCTTTGTCAAGATAGGACCACGTTCCATCCGCAAATAACACCATCAAAATCCCGCCTATTGTTAGCAAGATTCCAATAAAAGTTTCGTGTAGATGAGCTTTCCTTACATAAATTCTCTTGAATCCTGTTGCTGCAAGTGATTTCACGAAATCGGGACATCTAAGTAGAAAATAAACCAGTAGAAAGGTTAGACTTGCAGTTATTAGGATGTATGATTCATCCGTGCTCAAGTAATTATCATAATATAAAGCACTAAAAGCCCAATTGGAACCTCTATAAAATACGAACAATATTGCTAGGATTGCCAAGATTGCGAGAATATTTGCAACCATTAGAAGAATTCTAAAAAAGCCTTTACGCCGATAAAGTTCATCCATTGTATAATATCCATCTTTTTTCACAAATTTTTCAGGATAATAAACATCATTTCCTTCTGCATCTTCTTCGGGAACTACGTGAATTATATCATCATGAATAACTACAATACGAGTTTTATCCTTAGAATCCTTATTTTTCACAAAACGATTATGGATAAGCATAGATACAAGAGATAAAATGAAGAATCCAACTATAATGAGAATGAAGATGGTACGAAAAATTTCATCATAGCCTATTCGATTATAATAATCTTCAATCCGTTCATGATTTAGCCAATTTCCAGGACCTAATGAATAATCAGTCCAATTACTCACAATACGTAAACCAGAGTATACATAAACCAGTGCAATTGCTACGAATAAGAATGTTAAGCCAAGTATAATGAAGAAACGGGATAAAAAATTCTTTGGTTTTGCCTTCATTGAGTGTTCCATGTGATCCCCTTATCCTAAAACTATGATTAAATTTGCGATTATATTTGTATCTGTTGTTTTTAACTTCAAATCAATCTGAGATACTGTTAATTTCAAACTTTGAGAAATAATTCCTGAGTACAATCCCTTCAATATCGATTTAAAGACATTTTCTTGGATTTTTGAATGAAAAGTATGATTATATTCTACAAGTTTATGTGAAAGATCTCTTTTTACCTGAATGCTTTCTCCCCATCCGAGTAATGACCAGATTCTAAGAGTAGTTTTCACTGTTTCCCATCGTTCAATCATATATAAATTCTGCACAAAACCGCTAAGATCGGATCCAATTTTATACGCTACATCTTCAAGCACAGTCGGATCTTCAATCTTAGTTAAGAATCGCATCCAGCTACGAGTAGGTAATAATAAGAATGGAATCCTAGAAAATTCAAGAGTTCCCTTATCCCAATCCATTAAATTGCGGAAAGCTTCGAAAGTGTTCAAGAATGCAGATTTTATTATGATTGAAAAATTCTCTGTTTTCTCATCAAAATGAATTTTATAGGGCTCAATTCGATTATCATGCATATAATGACCAACCATCTTCAAAATACGAATATATTGCTGTTTTGAAATGCCTTCAAATGTTGAGGTTAAATCCACCACATTGTGACATAAAGTCTGTATTTGGGATAACATTTCATTGGATACAATGTCTTTATTCATGAGAATCAAATCGCAAGTATGAGAGTCACAGCACAGATTTAGATTATCTTGAATGAGCTGAATCACATTCAGGGGTGAAAGATTGAGAATAAAAGGATTGATACTTATGATAAACGTAAAACACTGAATCGAAGAATCGTTCTCTTCAGATCTTCGTTTGTTGACATATTCTAATGCTCTTTCGCGAGCACTTCGTATTTGGAGCGAAATTTCATGTTTATTCGTATATAAATTAACATTTTTGACTCCTTTTTCCACCAAATCTAGAATAATGAAATTAGAGTTATTTGTAACGCTAGGAATTGAATATATCAATGAACGAGAGACTGCATCTGTCAGGATAACCAAAACAACATTAGCAACTGATAATTGGTTTTCAATAATCTGCTTTAGAATAACTTCTCCGCCACTACCAATATCTTGTTGGATTAAAGTTAAACTATCGCTTTGGAAACCTCCACCTAACATTTCATCCAATTCTCGTATACCGCTAGAGTTAAACTTCTTTTTTTCCAATATTTCTCTTTTCTTAAGTGTTGAATCAGCTAATTTCTTTTGTATATCTTTACTCATCATTTGTCCCCCATAGCTTGAGATAAAATAACTGTGGCAATATCTTCGAATACTTCTTCCATATGAGTTCCTTCTTTTGCAGAAGTTGTATAAAATCGAATGTCTTTTCGTAATTGAACACATAATTCTTTTGCAATACTCTCTATATTCGGATTATATTCCAAATCGCTTTTATTTCCTATAATTGAAAGTGGGACAGAATCACCCAAAACGTTTGTAACATCCATATACCAATCCCGAATATGAGATAAAGAGGGCTTATTTGTAAGATCAAATAGTAGCAATATTCCTTGTGCGCCTTTTAAATAATTCCCACGCACAGCTGCCCACAAAGTCTGTCCTCCTATATCCCAGATGGTCATATTTACAGTCTTTTCATCTGTTTCTATTGTCTTACGGTTGAATTGGACTCCAATTGTCGACATATAATTCTCTTTGAAGAATCCTTCGGTGTAATGCCGAATTAGGCTGGTCTTTCCAACAGAACTATCTCCAAGAACGCAGAGCTTTACTTTTATTGGCATAAAATTCCTCTAAAATGACTGTTTTTCCGTATTACTTAGTGATTGAAGAATACTTAGGGTTTTTTATCGATCTTAGTGTTTTTAGGATCGCTTTCACTATATATAGCAATAGGAAATTTATAGTGAGATTTAAATTTCAATAATTTGATTTAGACTTAGTAATTACTAAAAACGGGGCAATAATCCATGCCAAAAAGTGCAAAGGACAAGCTTGAGAATATAATAACCTCTTTACGTGATGGTCTTAGTGAATTTGCTTCATTGATTGAAGATATTAACAAATCTAGTTCCATGCTACTGAAATTGTTTAGTAAAACCCAAAAAGAGCTCAAAGGTATAAAAATTGGGAAACACGCCGTAGTATCAGATAGAACACCCGCACCAGCAAAACCAATTGTAGGAATCAAATCTGGTCAGAATGCCCGAGAAAAAGCAGCTAATTTGTTATTTAATATGTTATCTACTGGACAAACTGGAGGAGGAGCACCCGCAACTGCTTCAGCGGCACCTTCGACACCACCTTCTGGTCCTCCAGGACGTGGCCCTCCAAGTGCACCAAAATCTGGACCTCGGGGTAGACCCCCAAGTGCACCACCAGGAAAGTCTCCATCAGGATTACCTCCACCACCAAAATTACCTCCAAAATCTCCAGGTGCAGCACCACCAGGTGTCACAGCTCAACCTTCATTTATGAAAGCACCACCAGGAATGAGTCCACCCCCATCAAAACCGGGAGTTTCACCAATGGGAGCTGGTGGTCCACCTGCAGCACCTGTTGCAGCGGGAGGGGGCGGAGGAGCCGGATTATCATCGCTACGTGATGAAATGTTGAAAGAATTAGATCGTCTTAAGAAGATCATGCGTGGCGGCTAAAACACAATTTCTTTTTATTATTCATCTCAATATTCAGATTGTGTAGATTTAAAGCGACAAAAATCAGATGCAATTTCCTACTATATATTTTTACAAATTAAATTACTTCTTAATGAAACCATCCCCACTCATTCAAAGAGTCCTTTTATTATGGGAGAAATTAAGCACAACAACTCATCTTAGTCCTGTAGAAATATCTCATAAATTGTCAATTCATTTTAGAATTAATCCCATTCCCATTACTTTGATCGGTCAACAATCCTTAAATGATACTATTCGGGAGGACGCAATAGAGGCATATTATTTACTGATGGAAGAAGATATGGTTCGTAAGTGCGTTGAATTGAGTATTTCTGGTTGATTTCCATTTTTGAAAATATTTATAGAACAAACCGTTATTTCCTAAAAATAAACAAAAAATTAAAAAGAATTTGGAATAGGAATCTTTTCTAATAGGGATTTATCAATTTGAAGCATATCACCTTTGTACTTAGCATAATATGTGATCCACTCTGTGACTGCTGGTGATATAAGATATTCATATAATTTCCTGCAATTTTTGGGATTCTTTGGGATGATTATATTAGTCGCTAAATCCGTGACAAAAGGAACTTCTGTGTAGATAAATCGGGGTATTGGGGTTCTTCTGATGGCTAATATTCGTGGAACGGTGAAAATTTTAATCGTACGCGGCCAATGTAACTCAAACCATTTCCTTTTATTCATTTGATTTTCCCTCCTAGAATCCATTATTGGTTTGAATTGGATAAGATATTTGAGTAAATTCGGACAATCACTTTCTCTGAAAGATTGCTGGTTTAGATAAATAATTTTGTTTAGCGGTTGGAATGATCGCTCCTTATTGTAAGAATTAGTTTTTAGATCACGAACATAGCAAAATGGCAACAAGAATTTGGACTCCTTATTATTCAGATGTAAATCCTTTACTTCTTGGTTGGTGAGAACAAACACTCCTTTATTGGGGGTAATTTTACCACTATCTAATAAGTTTAAATGTCTGCTTCTTATCCTATCCGGACCTGAAACAATGCCTTGACGTATATTGGATATTCCCCCTAAGCTTTTGGTATTATTACTAGGAAGAAGATTTGCGGGTTTCGGAATAAATTTCATCATGTAATCGAAATCAACCAAAAAAAGATCTAAATAAGGAATATTCTTAGTATCTGTTTGTCGAGATTGATCATAGTAACGAAGAAATTTTGATTGGGTCTGTTTATCCGAATCCATATGACATACAAGGACACAGCTATGAAATTCAGGAGCGCTAGAAAAAAGCACTTCATCACGGAAATTATAATAATCTATAGATGAAGAATGATCACACAAATATTTCCGAATAAAAGTTGCACTTTTGGTGTCTGTAAAATAAGAGGGGACTATTAGACCTATTCTCCCATCAGAATTCACGTTTTCTAATGCGTAAGCAAAGAAATGCAAATAATAATCTAATCGAGGTTTATAAAATTGGGAATTTCGTTTTTTTACAATCAAGTCAATATATCGCTTATTTGACTTCTCAGAAACATAAGGAGGATTAGAGATTATCACATCAAATTTGGTTTGAAAATAGTTCTCACTATCAAGAATATTACCAATTTTTGTATTTTGAATTAAATTTTGAATAATTGAATCGAATTGAGACGAAGTGGGATGATAATAAAGAGACCAGAGAATAATCCGCATCCTGAGGATATAAGTTGCAATGGGATCAACATCTATTGTTCTTAGATTATTACTTATGATATTGTTTATTAGCTTAAGTGAGATTTCTGATGGTTTGGATTGTAAACCGTCCGAAAGCAATCGAGAGCAAATCTCCAACGTAAATGAACCAGTTCCTGAGCATAAATCTAGTATTTTTAAAGACGAATCATTTCGTAGAGTCTCAAGAGTTTTCTCTACAATAAAACCGGCTAATTTAGAAGGTGTATAATATCTTCCTTTTAGTTGTATATTATGCGTTTTGCGATAATTCGTTACGTTCTGATGAAATTGAGTAAGTGAGGTGCTTGATTTAAAAGCATATAACACTTGATTGTAGGGTAAAATAAGCAGGTAGTTAAGAAATTCTTCATATACTGCTGCAATAAATGCATCAAATCGATAATGAGAATCAGTTTTTCTGTAATTTTCAAGAAGATGAAGAATATTTTCAGAAATTTGTTGTTCTTTTTTCGATTCGGATAAGAATGTATAAGTGTTTTCAGTGATCCTATCAAAATTTATGAAGGTTTTATGAAATATTTTCTCAGATTTCCATATTATTTTTAAAATCTTCAGTGTGAAAGTTATGACACTCTGAGAAATGTAGGGATTTAATTGTTTATAGATGTCGATAATTTTTAAGATACTTGGAGTATTTTCTGACGAATCTGGAATTGTATTTACTTCATTTAGGAACAAATTTCGAAATAGATCCCATATTTCTGGATTATGAAAAAAATCAAAAATCTCTGGAAGCATATACTATCAAATTCTCAAATTATACTTAAGATGGTAATTACGTAGGTTTTGATCTTAGTATACTTTTGTTCCAGATGTTCTAGTTATTTTGTTTTATTGCGTTTCCATGCTATCAATAGTATTGATGATGCAATCATAGCTAAAATTATGAAGAGATTATATCCTGGAATCTTTTGTGGTTCAACAGCTTCAAGTAGCTCGTAATTCTGAATCGGTTCCATTAACTGATATTCATCAACAACCCAAGTATGGGAATTTGTAAATTGAACAGAAATATCAGAGACACCATCTCCATCCTCATCTATATGAGTCTGATCATTCCAATAATTCCCTATATAGCTTGTATGATTCTCATTCTCGTATGTATATAGATACATGGTTTCAGAACGATAGCTTGTTGAATTATAATCAGTAAAGAATAACGAGGATAATGAGCTCAACAAATTATTGTAATACATAGCAATATTGCTGCAACCTGTATCATGAAATACACCCCATTGGTTTCTCATAGTATTATGGGTGAAGTTTATGTTGTTCGTATATTCCATATAAGCGCAATTTGAACTCTCTGGCCTTCCCCTGAAAGTGTTGTTGAAAATGAATCCATTGCTGACATTGTACATGTAAATCCCACTATCTTTTGCTTCATCTCCGGAATCATTAAGAAAACAGCTCGAAATTTTGAAAAACTCAATGGTGTCTTTAATCCAGATTACACTCCCAACTCCTCCTGCATTAATTTCCTTGTTGTGGATTAAATAGGGATTTTCAAGAGTACCTGCTCCAGTGCAAATTCCCGCTGATTCCGTTTCTGTCCAATTGTTATCAATGATAATTTTCGGAGCTGAT
>JAEOTN010000328.1 GCA_016839865.1 Promethearchaeota archaeon
TCACTGGGTTAATTCTCATTCTTGCATTTGGCACATTAATCAAACTGTACAGTAATTATCCCTATCAAATTATTTCTACAATATCACTCCCCTATGGGGATCCATATACCCATTTCCTTCAGGGACGTATTTTAGTAGTTTTAGGACATGCCGGAATCGATCCGAGAACACCTTATTGGTATCCAAACGGCTTTTGGTATATCCTCGGCACATTATTTCTTCCGAATGATACTTTACATAACTATTATCTCTCGTGGTTGTTCATTCCCTTCATGATGGTGCTGTTAAGCACATTAAGTGTCTATATTGCCTCGTTGAAACTAAATGGGAGTGAAATGGCGGCATTGTATTCTAGTTTAATACCCACAATGTCACTGATCATTATTGGGAGATCACGCGCTTTACTTTCCGGCAATATGGGTTTTATAATAGTTCCCCTCCTATTTTACCTACTATTTGACAAGAAAAAACAAAAAATAGCGTGTTTCCTATACGGATCATTGTTTATCGTGAATCCCATTCCTGCTCTTTGGGTTACTGTTGTTTTAGGGATTTATTGTGGGACAATCTTCATTAAAAAGCTTTACACCGAGCGAGATATTTCAGAAGTGTTGAAAAATGTCAGGGGATCAATTCCTATTATTTTGATTATAGTAATATTTTCAGCTCTGTTTTGGGTTCGAATTCTTCCATTATTCATTCCAAAAAGTGGTGATAATGGGGAAACTGGAGAATCAATTAGTGTCACATCCAGCACTATAGGTTTTGAATTTTTTAAAAGTTATTATGGATTTGATACTGGGCCGATCGCGATCATTCTTGCAGTTATAGGAGTATATTTTGTTGTTTTTAAAAAATTGGACAAAAGATTACTTTTTGTTTCTTACTTTTTTATAATAACATTGATCATGGCCCATTTCAATATTATGATTTTTAATTGGTTAATTGAACATGGAAAATACCGTATTTTAGAAAGTAATATTTTTGCAGTTTCAATTCTAGCATCTGCCGGAGGATTGGAATTGAATCGGCATTTTTCTAAAATTGTAGGACGAATACGGTCTCGATCTTTATTTTCGAAAAAGAGAGTTCTAAATGTGCTCATCATATTTATTGTACTTCAACAGGTTGCAATCGGTATAATAAACACAGCATCATTTAGTTGGAGTCATGCTTATAATGATGAAGAGATTCGTGCACTTTTTTGGCTTGAACAAAATTCAACACCCGATTCAACAATCCTGGAGTATACGGTGCATGAGGATATTCCAAGTACTTCAAACGTTCTCTGGTATCTGTATCCCCGTAGAGTATTAAGAAGTTGTTGTGTAGAATTTTATAAACTTAATGACTCAAACGAGATTATTATTTGGGCGGAGGAAAATAAGATTGACTATGTGATGCTCAAGACCGAAGCCTTACCAGATTTCTATAGGCGGTTCCATGAGATTATTATCCAAATACCGGAGTTTGAGTTGGTGTTCCAAGATGGGGCGGTTCTTATATACAAATTCCATAAATAAATGAATGGATGACTAATAATATGACATCCAACTATTAATGTACAAATAGATTATCATATAATTCTGTTATTCAAGATAATAGCAGGACATTACATATTGGTTTTGTAACGCTTAAAAAATCAAAACTAAATCAATTTCGATAAATATTCCAAATCTTATATATTCATGTTAAAAGGTTCTCAATAACTTCTATTTCTTTTTTAAGAAGCGTAGTCCATGTGAATTTCTGTTTCACTAACTGATATCCGTTATCAGAAAGCGTTCTCCTCAATTCATGATCATTGATTAATCTGAGTATTGCCAACGCTAATGCTTCATGATTTTTTGGGGGGACTAATAGACAATGCAGACCATCTTTGACGAACTTGTTGAAAGTTTGAAGATGTGATATAATGGCAGGTTTTTTCATGGCCATCACTTCCAAGGGCTTTGTAGGAACAATTGTGTTCGTTAAGAGAGTTGATCTAAAGGGAGCAACACCAATATTTATTGCACTGAGGTATTCGGGGATATTTCGAAATGGAATCCAACCAGTAAACGTAACATCAATCTGTAGATCCGATGCCAGATTTTTAAGCTGAGCAATATAAGAGGATGCACCGGCACCGACGATCACTAGTCTCAATTTTTCATTAGTTTTCTCTTTCGCTATTGCAACGGCCTTGATTAGAATATCAACTCCGTCGTCAATACCAATGTCTCCATGATACATTATTACAAATTCGTCGTTATAACCAATATTAAGGTCTTCAGGACTTGTAAAATATTTTGAGGGATTAAATAGAGCGAGATCTGTAGCATGAGGAATCGGATGAATTCTATCTGAGTGAATTCCACGAGAAATCCAAATTTGTTTGGCTAGATCGCTTTCTACAATGACTGCATTGCTATTTTTGACAATCCATGTCTGAATGTGACGTAATAGAATTGGCATGATCAAACTGCCAAACCCAAAGGAGCTGCTTAGTGTCTCTTGAAAGTCAGGCATATCAACACAAATTGGTACACCGGTTAAATTATGAAGAATCATCCCGATAACTCCGGGGATGAGATTATATGTGTGAATCACATCAATTTGTTCTTTTTTTATTAATCGGGTTAGTTTCGGAATTTGTGACAAGTATAAAGCTCTAGAAAATGAGAATTGTTGAAATTCCTTTTCATAATACAGAGTTTTTACAATTTCTTCGAAATCTCTGTTCCTAACTGGAGGTGCATAGGAGCAAACGTAGCATTTATGTTTTCGCGCAACAAGTTCATTGCAAAGAAACGCACTGCGGTTGTTCCTGTGAATGGCAGGAACTGGATTTTCAGAGATAAGCAGAATTTTCACACCGTATCAACCTCGAAAGATGACCATAATTCCAATTTGTGATGAAACTTTACTTTATTGTCTGCCATGATGAAATGATACAGAATGTAGTTCAGAGAATACATTCGAACTAAGGAAGAACATTTAGTATCTTTTTCGAGATCAAAAATAGACATATATAAAGAATTCCATAGCTTCTCAATTGCTATATTATACTTATGTTTCATTCATTAGTTATCTTCTTGTTCAATTAATTTTGCTCATTATAAAATCCTTAGAAAACTCCTAAATGGATTTGGAGAAATAATGAAGCATTAATATGCGAAAAATTTTTGGATTTAGTCGATTTTTGGTGAACTACTAGTTAACATTCAGGATTCCAAAGAATTCTATAAATAAATGGTGAGATGATGAATTTGAAACGATTATTCTGTTATTTTCCTAAGTTCTTATTAACCTGTTTTCATCAATCAAATTTACGTAAATTATGCTAATCTTCGTATTTGATTGTTATTCAGTTATCTATGGAACTTGTAGACGAATACAGTTCGCTCATGGAATACCATCTCAAATTCTGGTATTTGGGTAATGATCTCATGGAAATAATTGTAAAATTCTGGCTGACCTTCAGTCTGGAAAAGAGTAAAGTCCAGTTTGTGAATTAATGCCCATTCAATAATCTCTTTTGGCGACTCAAGTTGAAAGAATTCCACATAACCAATTTTCAATACTGTCCGGGGATATAAAAACCAGTTCATATCCACACGACCTTCCAGATAATCAGTATACTCCACAATGGTCGCATTGGATAATGAATTCTGATCCAACCAAAAAAGTGCACGGATCTCCTCATCACGAAAAGCATTCGGAAAATAATAAGTTCCTGAATTGATTGCTCCCACTGCGAGCTGTTGGATGAATAAGACCAAAACGAATATTTTTAGAATTTTGCTTGAAAAAATCGAAACAGAACGCTTCGATCGTAAAAGAGTAGCAAAATATTCTTTCCCCTTCAATAATCCAGTTGATGCCAAAATTGATAATACGGGGATATTATATAGCAAAATTCGTTTAGGTTTATGTCCTTGAATAAACAAGAAGAATACTATTTGAAAATGGGCCAAAATTAATGTGACAATGAACATGCAAACAAAAATATGTAATTTTTTTTCAGATTTTCTCGAAAGTGAAACTCCTGCTCCAAATACCGCAAGAGCCACAGCGATAGGGCCAGTATCACGCAAATAATACCAATCAAATCGATTAAATTTAATTGAACTCACTGGAAGTATGATTGATTGATTTACATTTACTATATTGCCACTATTATTTGTTATAAAGAAGAAGGGAAGAGCTCGTAGCCATTGTGGAGCAGAGAATAGCAAAATCAACATGATACTAGGAATAGATGTCCGTACAAGTGCCACTATTGAGGAAAACTCTCTCTGTGTGTAAAATCTTGTTGTTAAAGTGACCAGGGAATAAATTAATAAAGCAATTGTGAACCAAAGAGCAGGAACGGGGTTCACTAGGAATAAAGACCCGTAAAGGAAAATGAATAATTTCTTTCGTTTTACATCAAATAACAAGTATAGCAATAATGGGACTATGATAAAGCCAAAATTATCAGATAATAAGGCCCGAGTTCGTTGAAGGATTAACCACGA
>JAEOTN010000329.1 GCA_016839865.1 Promethearchaeota archaeon
ATTACATTGGTGTTTGAATTAGTAGTCATGAATTACTTACCGGTGCCATAAGCTTCATTTTTATTTTGAGAGAGTTTTTTAAGAGAAATCTCAAATGTGAATGTATGCCGAAAAATAAGGAATTAGCACAAAGAGTATGGAAGAATAACAAAATTCCGGATGGATTTGAACAAAACGACATGCATAAATTCATAGTTAAAATATGCGAGGAAGTGGGTCCTCGAGAAGCAGGAAGTCCAGCAGAACATAAAGCTGCAGATATAGTTAGGGAAGAATTTGAGAAACATTGTGATGTGGTGAAAAAAGAGGAATTTCAACTTGCTCCACGAGCTTTTCTTAGTTTTACAATATTAGCTCCTCTTTTTGTATTACTCGGGTTTCCATTTTATTGGATTTACCCTATTGTTCCAGCCATTACAAGTATAATCGCTATGCTGTTGTTTTACATGCAATTCCTTCGATATGCAGAATTCGTTGATCCCCTATATCCCAAGAAAACCAGTGTGAATGTGATTGGTGAAATCAACCCAAAGGAGGAATGGAAACAGACTTTAATGTTTTCAGCGCATTTGGATTCAGCTTATCAATTTAATTTCAACTTATATATGCCGAGAACGTTTAATTACTTTCTAATAGGATTACCGATACTTTTAGTAACCTTGATCCTTGTCTCAGTTGTATTTTTTATTTCTAGTTTCATTTTCAGCATCTCACCTACTGTCTTCAACATCATTGGAATCGTGCTTGCGGTGATTATAGTTCCAATGGGGTCCATGTTGTTCTTTTTCAAAACAAAATGGGCTGTTATGGGTGCAAATGATAACTTAAGTGGAATGGCAATTCTGCAAGGAATAGGGGCAACGTTAGGAACTAATAAAGAAATAATACCAAAACACACAAAAATCTTGTTAGTTGGTTTCGGATCAGAAGAAGCCGGACTTCGAGGAGCAAAGCGATGGGTAAAACGACATGAGGAAGAGTTAGAACAGAAACTTTTTTACTTCTTGAATTTCGATGGTGTAGCAAAACATGATGATATTCATGTAATCAATAAGGAGACCACTTTGGGAGTAGAATATAATCCAGATATAGTAAAAAAAGTTGTAAAAGCTGCTGAAAACGTTGGAATAGCAACTGAAACTCGTGCATTACCTTTCGGGGCAACAGATGGGTCTGCAATTGTTCAAGGAGGATTTTCTAATGGAGCAAGTCTGGAAGCCATGGACATCGATAAACCTGAAGTAAAACAGTGGTATCATACAATAAATGATACATGTGATGAAGTAGAACCTGAAGCGTTAGAAAATGCACGTAAAATCGCCGTTGAATTTATAAAAATCATCGATAATCTATAGAAAACAATATTCAAAAACTAATCGACGATATCCTTATCAATTCAAGTAATAACTTTTTTTTATGGCAAGACCAGCATTCAAAATTATAGAAGTAACTCAAGATAACGTAGAAGACATGTACTGTTCCCGATCCAAGAGGAAAGAAAACGGTTATCAAAATAAAGCTAAATGGATACGAGAGCGTTTCAAAGAAGGATTACGATACTGGAGCTTACTTGTAGATGAACACAAGAAAGGTGGGAGATATTCTTACCGTGGCATGATTGAAGCAATGCCTGGTGAAAAATGTTGGAGAGGGGTAGACGCTCCAAAATTTATGGTGATTCACTGTATTTGGGTTGTAGGGAAACATAAGAAGCAAGGATACGGCACTAAACTACTTGAAAAAGTTATCGAGTCTGCAAAAAAAAGTAATATGGATGGAGTTGCAGTTATGACCATTCGAGAGAAGAAAGGTGGGTGGTCTCCAAAACCTGGATTATTTGAGAGGAATAATTTTAAGATCTATGACTCTGTTCTTGATACTTTTGATCTTTATGCTATAAAATTCAAGAAAAATCCCCCGGATCCGAAATTCTTCCCTATTACGAAGATTTCGAAAGGAAATATAGAAGGAACTCATGTATTTGTCTCCTATCAATGTCCTTATATGGTCAACACAATTGAAAGTCTAAAAACTCTTACAAAAGAAGAATATGGAGCTGATGTTCATGTGCATGAGATGTCAGCTTGTGAAGATGTTCGAAAAAATGGGTATCATCCATATGGAACTTTCCATATTATTCATGAAGGACATTATATCACTCATTTACCTGGGGGAATGCGTGATATACAAATAGAGTTTAACAAATATGAAAAAAAAGAAAAATAAGACTATTTATTCGAGATAGTTAACCTAATTGTCTTTATCTCATGCGGTGTAAAATTCAAGTGAATTATTGTTGTTTTATTCGCCAAATTTCGTGCTACTTTCAATTTCTTCCCGATTTTATATTCCAGTAAATCTATTTCCTCCGCATTAAATTCCATAGTTTCAGATAGATTATGAAACCTTAGTGTTGTGGAAATTTGTGCACCAGCCCATTCATAAGCTCTCACAATTATGGTTTTTTTATCCCAAATCCAATCTTCAGGATTTTCAAGTAGGTCATAATCCTCATATGAGTATTTGGCTTTAGATTCAAAGTCTTTACTATCTGAACTCACCCATTCTGATGGTTTTAGAGTAGAAACAATGACAAAGGGATGATCTGAAGTGATTTTCGGTAGTAAGCACTTATGTCCTTCCAATCCACCATTCTGGAAAGGATCTACTGATAAATGACCTTTAGCAATACTCTCAGATTCTATGAAATTTTCTTTAGAGTTTATGGTAAATACAGGATTGTTAAATGCAAGCGCTTTATGAGGGATTCGTGCTTCAATCCAAGTATCTTTGTGTGGTACAAGTCGCAATGCAAATTGGTGTTTTCCTAAATCAGTATAATTAGGACGTTCTCTAGGTTTAAATTTAATCTCTCTTGTATGAAACGGATCCTTAGGATAATGTGGTGACCGAACAAGTGTGATGGATACTCCTTTCATATTTGCTGATACCCCATACTTTGAATCATTTAAAACTGCGAGCCCTACATCGGAGTCACTTACATCCACCCATTTTTGCATACCAAACTCCCATTTACCTTCCTCCATCTCTGATTTAGGATTTCTACTCCGTTTGATGGACCCATATGGGATTTCACATCGGATATTTTCTGAATTCAAATTAAGTGGTAAGAAGTATTTGAGTAGCGTTTTTTTATCTTGAAGATCGACATTGAAATCCACGTCAACTATTTCAGAATGAGCTCTGATTGTGAAAGTTAATTCAATTTGCGATTTTTTAAAGGCATAATAACTAGTTACCGTTACTTTACTTCCAAGATACTCAACTTTGGGATTTTTAATTGATTCAACTGCAATTGGATATTTTTTGTATTCTCTGTCGATATTCCAAGCTGGATACCCCTGACCTTTACTCATTGGTTCTTTATATGCAGTAATTCGGGCTCCTTTGAACTTTAACTGGTGTTTCTTTATAGTATTATCCTTCAACACAAGCTTTTCTGTGCTCTCTTGCACATCATTTCTCTCACCATAAAGGAAATTTGATATAAATCTTTGGTTGTTTAAATTCAAACCAATTAGATTACCAGATTTCTTAGAGAATTCAACTTCTAAAAATTCATTCTCGACTGTTATCGATGATTTATGTGTTTTCACGAGAATGTCTTTATTCAATTTCTCATCCCATTTTCTTAAATCATGCCGGTTAATTATGAGAATCGTTAGAGGATCCACATTCTTAACGAGATACTCATTATTCTCATCATTTATCACAACATCATTTTTCACTGGGACAGGATTATATAGCACAATATCTCCTTTTTTCGATGGCAAAGCGAGATCTATCTGTGATAGAGAACTTTTCAACAACTCTTGCATTTGATGTATCACAAAATCATGCTCCTTCCATGTAAGTAGATACACCTCAGGAATAGATGAGCCTGGAAGAATATCATGGAATTGATTAAAAAGTATTTTTTGCCAACAATCATCAAACAATTCTTTGGGATATTGATAACCTTTAAATGACGGTGCCAGTATCATCATACTTTTGAGAATTTCAGCAGCAATGGTTAATTCTTCTGATTGACGATTGCCTCTCTTAACTTGTGATTGGGTAGTGAGACATCCTCGGTGATACTCTAAATACATTTCATCGTCCCAAGTAACAATTTGGTCTCCCACGTCTTCTTTTAGAATTTCAAAGTACCGATGAGTATTCGTGTGTTTGAATCCTTTACTGAAATTTCCATAATATTTTGTTAGATTTTCCATATATTGAATTTCCGTGAAAATAGGACCTTTACCACCATCTCCCTTTCCATAGAACCATCCAAGGGTACGCACATGATCATCAGACATTGAATCCTCCATTTCTTTTAATGAATTACTTGAATTGAACACGAATCCTTTATCTTTCGGCCTACGTGCCATCTTTTTGTATAATCCAAAATCCATCCGAGACATTATTTGGAATTTGAACATGTGTGTAAAAATTTCACTCCCGTCTAATCCACGCCAGATATAGTTCGAGAATGGAAAATCAGAATGGTCATTCCATGTTAGCTTAGTAGTCCAGAATGATTCTGCACCAGATTTGACCAGAATTTGTGGTAATGAGTATGGAAAACCAAATACGTCTAACAGTGACTCAACTTTGCTGATCTTGCCGAAATTTCGCAAATAATATAACTGACCATAGAGTCTTTGCCTAACTAAAGCCTCTCCCGAACACAGTCGCAGAGCTGGCTCTACCCACATCCCACCACAGATATCGATTTTATTTTTTGCAACTTGTTCCTTTACATCTAACCAGATTTCTGGATCATATCGTCTGATCCAATTGAAATATTGTGGTGTAGTCATCGAGACACTAAAATAAGGATACCGATCGATGTGCTTCAAGGCGGCGTAAAATGTTTTATAGGCACGCACTTTTGTATCATTAACAGACCATAACCAAGCAGCATCAAGGTGTGTTTGGGCTACAGGATAAATATCGTAATCTTTAATCCGAAATTCCTCTTTAGGACTGAACGGCAATGACAGATTCTTAAACAATTTTGTGAAAAGTTCCAGTCTTTTAATTTTTATTGGGACTTGATAGTAATCAAAATGAGAATTGTGTAGAAATTTTTTAAATTTAATGTAAGAAGGTGCATAAATTACCGAATCATAATATTTCTCGATTCCCGGTCGGATTTTTCTCATATATCCTATTTCTATACTATTTTAGATGTTAAATATTACTGTCAATCTGATGTACAAATGATTCTCGACAAAACCAAGTATACTCACATAAAACTCTCTAACAAATGATAGTAGATTAACATTTGATAGTCTGGTTTAAATGCAGAAGGAACTCGTAGAAGAAAAATGAAATTAAGAATGATCAATACAGATTAGAGTCACTAAACTACCACAGACTCTTGATTTATATATTAATTTTATAATTATCATCCTTGTGCAACTAGTTAGGCAAATACAAATGAAACGATCTACACTCTTGGATGAGATCACAATTAGCTCGAAGAATTTATACAACGTTGCAACGTATGTAGTTCGACAGAGATTCTTTGAAACTTGTTCATGGCTTCGTTATCATGATCTTTGGAAAAAATTAAAGACTCATGAATGTTATCTTAACCTGCAGATGCTGTGTGGAAGCCATCCACCACAACAAGTCCTCAGACAGGTTGATCATAATTTCAAGAGTTTCTTCAAAGCGATGAAAGAATGGAAAAATCATCCTCTAAAATTCAAAACTATGCCTAGACTACCACGTTATAAACGAAAGAATGGACACAATATAGTATATTTCACATCCCAACAATGTCGGATGAAGGATGGACAAATTTATCTCACTCGGAAGATGGAAAAATTAGGTTTTCCTAAGATTTCTGCCAAAATCCCTAATCTTAATGGAGTTAGGATTGTTCCTTTTGGAGATCGTTATACTATTGAACTCATTTATTTTTATAAACCCGAGGATATGGATTTATCAAAAAATAATGTGTTAGGAATTGACCTTGGTTTACAAAATGCTGTAACTGCATCCAATAACATAGGTAGAAAGCCTATGATTATTAAAGGCGGTATTTTGAAGTCAATCAACCAATACTACAATAAAAAACTTGCTATCTATAAATCAATAACTAAAACATGCAATAACACCTATGTTACTAATAGAATATTGAAATTAAATCGAAAGAGAAAAAATAAGATACGTGACCAATTTCACAAAACTTCTCGTCTAATTATTAACTATTGCATTGCAAACGATATTGGAAAAATTGTAATTGGATATAATAAAGGATGGAAACAAAGAGTTCACCTTGGAAAAAAAAATAATCAACAATTTGTGTCTATCCCTTTTCTAACACTAATTCATCAAATAGAATATAAAGCAAAAATGAGAGGTATTGATGTAATTCGGACATCTGAGCAATATACGTCTCAAAAATGCTCCAATTGTGATATTATCCTAAGAAGTAATAGAAAATATCGTGGTTTATATGTGTGTTCGAGATGCGGATTAGTTATTAATGCAGATGTTAATGCTGCTATGAACATAATGAAAAAAGAAGTCCCTGAATCCGTAAAGATAGGGGATAGAGGGTGTTTGAACCACCCAGTGGTGTTAACCGTCTAATATGTTAACCTTCGAATTCACAAATAAAATTGTGGAGTTCAATTAAAGAGACATTAAATTGCCCTTTCTTCGAATATTCAATAGTTAGCTATTCCCACCGCTTTCTATCATATGATAGAAATAATAGCGAGTTTAATAAAACTTTATTTAAACATACCAAACACTAAAATATTCGATTCTTTTTACAGTGATCAACTCTTTATGAGGTGCGATTTTTAATGAAACTTAAAACTAAACATATTACACGTTTGATGTTAGTTGCTGTAATGCTATTTCTTTGTATGCCAGTCTTAGCTAATGCAAAAGAACACAGTTATGATAGCGCAACAGTAACTACCGTTAGCTCAAATCCCTATTCGAAAGTTGCAATTACACCACAATCTTCTATGTTTGCAACAGTGCAAATTACTGGGAATAAACCCGGAACATTCACTTTGCAAAATTGGCAAGGTGGTGCAATTGATTCTGCAAATGTTCCAGACCTACTTGGTGCAGAGTTGTACTATCCATTGACTATCGGGACCGACATTAATTATCAAAATGGTTTTGGGTTATCTCCTGAATGGAATACAAATTACGTTAATGTTGCGAATAATAGCGATAAATTTGGAGAATACGATGTTTCACTAGTAGCAGATCGGTACAAACTTGGAAATGGTGACTCTATCGAGATTCAATTAGATAGTGGGATAATTCCTGAAGTAGATATTGATGTTCAACGACCTGGAATTTATCAGATCTGGTATAATGATGTAGGAATCGGAACAAATATTGTATCACCATCTGGTAAAAGTGTAACTCCTATTTTTGCTCAGCTTCCTGATCATCAATGGGGTGGAACCACTTTGGGAAGATATTTCTACTTCGCAGCTTTCGAAGTTGGGAAATATAAAATGACCTTCAATACAGGTGCAAGCACTGTGAATTTCCGTTGTGAATATTTTACTACAAAGACGATTCGTAGTGGAACCACTATTTCAGATGGAGTAGTGCCAGGTTCAGCAGAGATTTTGAATCCGGAGTATAAAAAATATGTATACGAAATGAGTATAGATTTATTGAATTATTACGTTTACTCATTGAATTTCGATTTTAATGATCCAGGTTCATCTAATCGTAGAATTTTTTATCAAACAGCAAGTTCATCCGTATCAACTGCTCTTAGTACTGGAGAAGATTTAATATATAGCCCTCTTGGAGGTACAAAGGTCTATGTCGTTATCGATGTTCCAGATTACTTCACGTGGGCCAGTCCAGGTGTTCATGAATCCAATGTTCCCAGATTCTCTTTAGAGTTCAATGAAATTAAATCTGACAGAGTTGACTTTGGGGACTCTGAAATGCTGGTAGTTACACAACAAGAATTCGCTGTAGGTAAATTTGTTAGAACCAGAAATCCTGGTGTGTTTTCATTCCAGTTTGAAGCTGTGGGTCCATCTTCACCAGATTTGATTCATGGTGCTCCATACATAAGGGAAATTACGGACGATACTGTTAGAACTCCACAAATCTATGAAACTGTTTATGCAACGGGAGGTAATTATTCCGTGAATGTGTTGCTAAGCAAGGGTACATATAAATTTGGATTTGCACATTCAGGATATTCCGGAAACGAATATATGCTTCTAGGAACTGCATTTACAGAAGTTGAAGATACTTCGGTGGTTCTGAAAGATCCAGCAATACCTTTAACATCTGGTCAATTCACAGATATATCATTGTCTGGATGGTCCGGAATGTCCGACCCTGACGGCGCAACTCATGGTGGTGCATTGTTATTTGATGTCGATGAAAGTTTTCGACACACTGGATATAATATCACCTATAATCCTGCTAAAAATCCACAGATATTCGATGTGAACCTAGTCCCTGATTTAGAATTTCTCTTTGATGCTGATACTCCAACTTTCGTAGATTACACAAGTGCTGCATCATTACCACTTAAGACAAGTGGAGCCACTATTGGAGATAGTTTTATTATCGGTGCTTATGATAGATTTACGGGGGTTGATGTTTCTTTGACAACAGCTTCTGATATGGATGCTTTTGAGTGGCAATATCTATCAGGTGGAACTTGGACTGATTTCACTCCTTCCCACGATTTCATGGATGGCACTTGGATAAATGGATCTGGAAGTCTCCAACAAAGTGGATATGTGTCATGGGATCCTGAATCTTTAACTACTTGGAATTATGCTGACACGACTTCAAACAATACAGGAACCGGTGTACCTGATACCTCTGATCGGGAATTGTACTTGATTAGGATTTACTGCAATACAACCGCAGCGACAATCCCAATGGTTAACAACTTCTCATTGAAAAAATATGCGGATATTCAGTTTGATCTTAATCTGGAATTAGGATTTGATATTGGACCGCTTGGAGATCCTTACTATGATGATACTTCTGGACAAGCAGAATGGGCAGGTAGCGTAACAGTAAATAGTGCGAATTCACCAATTAGCTTACAAGATACAACTTTCGGATTGAATTATAATTTCAATTATGAAACTGCGTTCTTGTTCTTCTCAACAGAAGATATGATGATTCGAAACTTCAATGGTTCAAATACTGGAGTTTTCGAAAAATTAAGTGCTGATATGATATTCTCTGCGTCAATCTTCCGTGAAGATATCTGGATCCAACAAGAATACAGTCTTGGTTCAGATCCGCCTGCGGTACATTCAGCCGATGTTAAC
>JAEOTN010000330.1 GCA_016839865.1 Promethearchaeota archaeon
ATCAAAAAGCAATGCATCAACTAAAGTTGATTGAGAAAAATAATTGGGATATTGAGCTACATCCTCATCCTGATGAAGTGGGTGCTCCCAAAAAATTAGCAACTAGTCTAAACTGGTTAGAAAATCAATTCTCAACCGAGAAATTTGGTGTTAGAAATCACTACCTCGCTTATCATTACCCTTCAACATGGAAGATCCAAAATCATCTAGGATTAGAGTACGATTCCACAATAGGATTCTCAAAGTTTTTTGGTTGCAGGGCTGGTACAGCCCATCCTTATAGAACTGGTTTTGGAAACCATATTGAAATACCATTGATTGGAATGGATACTTTTTGGGACTCTTCAAATCGATCTGGGTGGATAAGTAGTTGGAGGGGTCAGCGGAAAAAAGATGGTCGAGAGCATATATCTTCAATGATGACATTAATATCTCTATTAGAAGGTGTATTTGCAATAAATTGGCACAATGGTCGTTATGGTCTTCCGTTTAGACGTGATTATCCAAAGTTAATCAAAACTGCACATAATTCGGGTTCTAGTTTTTGGAGCTATCATGATGTAGCTTTATGGTGGATTAAGCGAAGTGAATTTTTACAAGGAATTACTCACATGCCAGATAAATTAAAATTTCATTGGAAAAGAGTAGAAATTGATGAATTTCCCGACCTTCAAGGATACATTCCTTCTAGCTATGGATTAGTAGGGAATAAACCATTAACAGAAGAAAAAACTTTGAATCCCCAGTCAGGAATGATGAGATTCTCACTTTTTGAGGAGTGAATTTATAAATGACGGTTTTTTTGTCAAATGCTGAATATAAAAACAGTCTTGCAATTTTACGTGCCCTAAATTCAAAGGGTATTCCTGTTGAGGTGGGAGGAGTAGCAAAAAGGAGTCTGTGCTTTTTTTCTAGGATACCTGAGGCAAGAGTTCAGTATCCCTCTCCCAAAATGCATCCTAGAAGATATATCTCCTCACTAGTAAATCATTTTAAGCGAAAACCTATCGATGTATTTTTTCCTGTAGGTTTGGACACTTTTACTTTAGCATCGAAATATAAAGCTGAATTAGAGAAAGTAACTCGAGTACCAGTAGTGGATTACGAAATCTTCGAACAAGCACATGATAAAAATACGATTCTCGAATTTGCTAAGAGACAGAACATCCCTACCCCTGATAACTATCTTGTGAGTAATACAAAGGATGCTCTAAAACACATGGTAGATTTAAAATTTCCAATTGTCGTCAAAGCTAGGAAAGGGACAGGCACTAGTCAGGTTAGATATGCTAATTCAAAACAAGAATTGGTAAGAACAATTGACCATTTTTCCTCACAAATAAAGAAAAAAGAGAATAAAGGAGATATTATCGATTATTCAAGACCAATTATTCAAGAATATCTTCCTGGTGATATTTATGATGTTCTAGTGTTTTTTGTACATGGAAAATTGCGTGCAATGGTAGTTCAAAAAAGAATTTTGTGTTATCCTGCAGATGGAGGCTCGGGAGCTCTTAATATTACAGTTGATTTTCCAATACTTGCAAAGTATGCACACAAACTCATGGCAAAGCTAAAATGGCACGGTGTAGCTATGATAGAGTTTAAATTAAACTCAAAGAATCAACCATGTTTACTTGAAGTAAATCCTAAGTTCTGGGGGACTTCTGGGCTCGCAATTTCAGCAGAGATGAATTTCCCTTATTTATTATATAAAACAGCAATGGATGGAGATATCCCTCCACAATTCAGGTATTTAAACAACAAACTTCACGGATGGCCCTTTCCAATGGGGGTTAATCATTTATGGGCTTCTACATCCAAAAAACATTCATTAAAATTGTTTTTAAAGTTGTTCTCCCAAAAAAATAGTACCGATTTAATGAAAGCAGATTTGAACCCATTTAGTTGGCAAATGATACTTACAGCGAAAGCTATTATGCGTAATATGATGGCTAGAAGTAACCGAAATTTACTAACCTAAAATTTAGTCATTAAATCCCTTCAAATAAGAAAAGAAAGTGAAACGGATATTCTACAGAAATATTTCTATATTACCTTTACTTCCCTCTAGTATCAGAGAAACTACTGATTCAGTTTGATTTGGTGATTCTTATCGAAAAGCAAATTATCTCGAGACCATTTTGGGAAGAGTTTCTTCGTAGATACTTCCTATCCCCTGAAAAGCAGAATATCCACGTCAAGGAAGCAATGGATTTTTTTAATATATCCTTAAAAGAATTTTCTAAAGAATCAGGGATTCCAGAGGGCACTTTATACAAATTATCATCTACAAAATACTTTGACATCCGCGTATCTACATTAGAAAAATTTATAGCAACACTACGACGTTTAGAGTTACGAGTTTCTGATATACCATCAGTAGGAATAATTACTGCCCGTCATGCTTTACAGGAGATTGAATCGATTATGGATATTGGTGGTGAAAAATTCCAAATCGCCGAGTATCCCGCTCAAACAATCGAGGAGGAAATTATTCAAGGGATCCGTGCTGTAAATGATGGATGTGTGGCTCTAATTTGTGGACCAATTGCAGCTAATACACTTAATCGAGTAGTTAGTATACCAGTAATTGGATTGCGATTTAACCGTGGACAATTATCAATTGCTTTGGAAGAAGTAAAATCTAAATTGAGAAGTTAAGATTTTCGAACGTTCTTCTCAGGGGCTAGGGAGAATATTTCATTAATGACTGTAATTTGAGATCGAATTAAACTCATTGTAACCAGTATAAGCAAGATGGTTAATCTTTTTTTCTCGAAAAAGATAAATTAATTATCGAATAAGCAATATTTAAAAGAATGGAGCTCGAAAGATCCCTTTGTGTTATAAATGCAACAAAGATACTATTTTGCTGGAATCGCAGCTGCAGTAATAATAATTGGAGCTGTTGGAATTATTGGTTTAACTATGTTCGCCCCTCCGCCTGCTGAACCAGGTACAATACGTTACGGAGGGCAGCTATATCCTGGTGAATTCTTATTACAAGGATATCCCGAAATGTGGGATGATTATGATGTTAACGTGTCACACACGTTATTTAGTTCTGGTACAGAGGGAAATAATGCTTTAATTGGGGGTACTGTTGATGTGAATTGTGGGTCTGATACCAAAACAATTGGTTTGTTTGCCTCGGCAAGCTCAGAATTTAAACCCTTAATTATCGGTACAATTCAAAGAGGTAATCGTTATTCGACAATTATCCCTGTAGACTCAACAGCTACCTCATGGACGGATCTACAAGGAATGGATATTGGATATCGTGAGGGAACTGGCGCTGATACGACCATGAAAAGATATTTCGCCTCTGATCCCGATGGTTTAGGATTAGAATGGGATGATTTTACTTGGCATTCGATGAATGTAGAAGATATGCCATCTGCATTACAAGCTGGACAGATTGATGCTTTCACTGCTTGGGAACTAACCCCTACTGTTGCGGTCGATCAAGGAATTGGAAAAATTATGCGTTCCTATGGCGATGTTGCACTTGTCCCTGTATCATTACACACAACGGAAGGTTATGCTGCAAAAAACCCTGATCTCTTGATTGCTTTTCTTGCAGGACATCTTGATAAGCAAGAGATGATTGAGACTGATACAACAACTGCCGCAACCTATGCTTCCCAAGCAGCAACAGATTTTGGAAGTACACTCTCAGTATCAGCCTTTGAGGGATTATTTGGTCGAATTGACTTTTCTATTGAGTTTGATACCTCAATAATTGACGATATATACGAAACAGCTGATTTTCTTGTGACAAACATGTCAAAATATGAATCAGTACCTACTTTAGTGTATAATATGTCCTATATTGAAGCTGCAAAAGATTTACGTGCAGTTCTAGAAAACTCCGCTCTAACCAACGATCCACGGTTTACAGATTTTGGTACAGATGCTGAAGTTTTAGATATCGCTGCAAAAATTGCCGAAGAACATGGATTAGGCGTGTCCTCACAAAGAAGATACAATTCTCTGTCAAATTCTGTGTTAAGCAAATTTCAAGAACTTTTGATGCAATTCTTATGTGATACAAAGTTTGCATAATCAACCAGATTGAGAAATTCTTCTCTTTCTTTTTTTTCATTAAATAGGATACTTAAGAAGTCATCAAGCTCGTTATATTTGACGTCTTACTCACAAATTTCTGTTTGAGGACCCATTTAAAAAAAAAAAGTTAATTAGATGATAACTTTGACGAAAACAGCCACATTGAGTAAAATCATTCCGACAGTTCTACCAATTATTATTCTGGTTATAGGTTGGGAAATCTTCTCATCCCTAGCTATTCTCAATCCCACATTATTTTCTAGACCCTCAATAATTTTCAATGATATTTACAAAATGGCTTTCCAAGAAATGGATTCCGTAGTATTTATTCTACCTGAAATCACTATTCCGATCCTAAACATTCAGATTGGAGGCAATGTTATTAGTCTGTATATCGGTACGCTGATAGTAGATATGTTTACAAGTTTAACGAGGTTAACAATTGCTTTTTCACTTGCTGCGTTAATTGGAGTTACTATTGGTATACTTATGGGGTCTAATTATCTTATTCACAGGTTTGTTGATCCATTTGTAACTGTATTGATGCCCATTCCTGGAATAGCATGGGCTCCTATTATCTTACTCTGGCTTGGCTTTGGTGATACAACTTTGATATTTGTAGGATTACTGGCTGCAATATTTCCAATAATCCAAAATATTTCTGCAGCTACACAAGCTATTGATCAAAAAATGTTGTGGGCTTCACAATCGATGGGTGCCAAAGGAATGAGTCTTTTTTTCAAAGTGTATCTTCCAAATTCATATCCTTTTTTATTTACAGGCTTTAAACTTGGATTAGCGCGCGC
>JAEOTN010000331.1 GCA_016839865.1 Promethearchaeota archaeon
GACTTCCATCCGCCCAAAAAAATCTATCCTAAAGTACTACGATTGGGAGGAGGAAAGAAGGGGAATAAGGGGACTATAAGGTCCCGTGAAAGCTCTCACAAGCATATTAACAGTAAAAACGTTTGAAATTTAAAAACAAGCATTGACAATACTTATGTGCAAATTTACAATTCAAACGTGTTCAAATGAAAAAATTCATAGGGTAAGAAGGTTCTGTACAGAAGACACAGATGTAGGCAATTATAGGTATTGCGCCTATGGGCTGTTGAAGCAAGGAATCTCAATTAGAAGTTAAAAGATAATATTTTAATAAGAAACGAAATAATTCACAATTCAAAAGAATACATAAGCAAGGAGGATCTTATGAGTGTTAAACAGACTACTAGGCTTGTTGTCACTATTGTTATTCTAATGGTCTTTACCGTCGCTGGATTTGCAGGGGGAACAAAAGAATCCGGCGACAAAGCCGTTCAGAAAGAAGAAAAAATTGTTCTCAATTGGTGGAATTGGCACAGTCCACATTCGGCATGGGAAGAGTCAATGCACAAAGAATTTATAAAGACTCACCCAAATGTCGAATTTGTGGTGCACGTACAGGACCAGTATAAAATACGGGATCAAATGGGGCCAGCCTTAAAAGCACAGGATGAGACATTTGATTGCGGAAGGTTTTACTATGGTGCGGTATTACAACCGATTGTAGATGCTGGACTGGTATTGGATCTTTCGCCGTATTTTGAGAAATACGGCTGGTATGATATCTTGTTTAAAGGTGCAGAGAAATATCAAATTAATGGTAAACCCTATATTGTAAATGCAGGTTTAATAATGACTCCTCTGATTTGGTACAACACGGATATGTTTAAAGAATATGGACTTGAACCTGCTGCGACTATGGATGAACTGCTTGATGTTTGCAATACATTTAGAGATGGAGGGGAAGATACTATTATTTCTGGCTTTATGACCCAATGGCCGCTACAACATCTGTTCAATAGTATGTGCATTGATACAATTGGTGCGGATGATTGGGATACATTGCTCGATACTACTGATGTTGGTTATGACGGTAATATGAAATGGACGGATCCAAGAATTGGTGAAGCAATGCTCACAATTAAATGGTTGTACGATAAAGGGATCCTTTCTGAAAGATGTTTTACCTTAGATTATTCCAATACAAGAGTATCATTCTATAGTCAAGAAGCTCCTATGACCTCATGCGGTTCATGGGAAACAGTATTATACGGTCAGGATGCTGAAGGCGAATTAAACTACGATTATTTTCTGTGGCCGGACCCAACACCTGATAAAATTCCTTACAAAATAGTCGGAACGTCATGCAACAGTTGGATAATACCAACTTATTCCAGAGATAAAGCTGATTTAATAGCGGAGCTCTATGACTTCATGTTGCAAAAAGACAATCAGAAGAAATTGGCAGAAATGGGCAATATACCCTGTGTAAGAAATATTCCAGATGCAGAACTCAGGGAAGTATGGGATCCAAGATTCGTTAGAATCTTCAATCAGGATGTAA
The DNA here is from genome assembly GCA_016839865.1 of Promethearchaeota archaeon. The sequence goes on from JAEOTN010000331.1 coordinate 1,541, forward strand.
CGAAGTATAGTTATGGTGAAATAAGTGATATTTGGCTCACAGTAGAATTTATTGATAGAATGACGACGAGTATCCAGGAAATCATATTAGGACAAATAGATGTGAAAACGGCTCAGAAAGAGTTGGAAAATCTTGCTGTAGAGATCAGAACAAGGTAAAAGAATAGGAGATAGCGGATGGAAGTCAATCGTATAGACTTCCATCCGTTCAATATAATCTATTAACCCTAAAGTTGTAAGATTTAAGGGAGGAAAGAAATAATAGGAGTAACAAGCCTTGTGGGAAATGTAAAGAACTATGCATGACAAAAAGCCAGATTTCGGTATTTCCGTTTGGTGAAAGCGCAAATGCGTGGCTTTTGTGCACTTAATAAGAATTATTCAAGCGATTTTGGGAAAACGGCGGTAAACTATTCGGCATTTTCTGTTCCTTTGCCAGAAGGGTTACGTTTTCCCATTTTTACACATGAGCGCAAATCCGCATCATTTGTTCTATTAGGTTTTTCGAAGACCATAAGCAGCACACAAAATTTAACTGTAGATTATGTTTTCAAAAAAATCAAATTAGTTGGAACGTATGTCTGAATTATTAGGAAGTAATCATTCCGAATCCACAAAAAGACTCTCCCTGAGTAGAAAAAACAGAATTATTTTTACAGGCTACTTATTTATCATACCCGCCTTATTATTCTTAGTAATTTTCATAATATATCCCATAGCTCAGAGTTTATTCCTTTCGTTTTATAAATGGAATGGCTTTAGTGACAAAGTGTTCATTGGGATAAAAAATTATGTAGATATATTTCATGATAGAAATTTTTTGACTGCTTTAAAAAACAGCGTTGTCTATATAGTTGTATCAAGCGCACTTATTCTCATTCTTGGATTTATTCTTGCTGTCATCATTGATAACAGGGTGAGAGGCTGGAAAGCCTACCGGTTTATTTTCTTTTTGCCAACTATGTTGTCATTTGTTGTTGTTGCACTCCTGTGGCACAAAATATACGATCCTCGAATCGGGTTGCTTAACCGGATGCTTGAATTTCTGCAACTGGATTTTCTAAAGCAGCGGTGGTTGGGTGATCCGAAGATTGCGATGTACTTCATAATTGTGATCGTAGTGTGGCAGTGGGCCGGATTATTTATGCTTTTTTTTCTGGCGGCCATGGGTGCAATTGATGAAAATATCTATGAGGCAGCAAGAGTTGATGGTGTCAATGTATTCGGGAGAATATTTAAAATCACTCTTCCGATGATAAAGGACCAGTGCATCATAATTACAGTATTTCTCCTTATTGCCTCGGTGAAAGTCTTCGATATTATCTGGGTTACGACAAAAGGGGGACCTGCGGGTAGTACACACGTACTAGGAACTTTTATCTACCTAGTGGCATTTAGATTCCAAAGATTTGGATATGCATCGGTGGTAGCTGTAATTGCAGTGTTAATTTCTTTGATTTTTGGAATAATCTATATGAACTATGAGAAATTTTCTAAGATTATAAAGAAGTGATTTCATTACTTCATAAACCTCGGAGGGCGGGGGTTTAAGCATTAATGGCTACCGCAACCCAGGTAGAGGATAAAAGTGTAGGAGTAATTCAATTGAAGTGTGTGCCGGATGCATCGAACTCAACTCTTGAAGGCCCCATTCAACAGATGGGCAAATCGGGAAACTACTTTAGTGAATGTGTGTTTCGGTTTCACCGACAGGTTGCTTGGAGATACAGAATAATCTTATGAAGAGTATAAAAAAAATTCGTATACCGTATTCTATTCTTCAATTTTTTCTGATATTTTGGGCGATTGTTCAAATATTTCCAATTATTTGGCTATACTATAGTTCGTTCAAGCCCACAAAAGAAATTATGGGAAACATCTGGAGTTTACCCAAGTCATTATTTTTAGATAATTACATACATATATGGACTCCCGGTGTTGTTGGGATTTCTATAATTAAATTTTATAGAAACAGTCTAATAGTTTCTGCAGTGTCTTTAGCTATTCTGACTATTGTTCCAACACTTGCTGCATATAGCATCTCAAAAATCAAATTTCCTGGAAGAAGTTTTATTACTGTTTTCATGATAGCATTGTTTGCCGTACCGACACATTCTATAGTTTTACCATTATATTATTTCTTTGACTCACTGGATTTATTAAATAATCATTTAGGTCTTATTTTTCCATATGTAGCGTTGAACATTCCATTTTCAATTATTTTACTACAATCTTATTTCAGGGATTTTCCGGATGAATTATTGGAAGCAGCAAGAATTGACGGTTACAGTGAGTTAAGACTTTTCTTTAATATTGTATTTCCAATCGCAAAAGGAGCGGTATCAACAGTTTTAATAGTGGCTCTAATACATATTTGGAACGAGTA
>JAEOTN010000332.1 GCA_016839865.1 Promethearchaeota archaeon
GTTTTTCGTTAAAAAGATAGAACAAGGGATTATTCAGAAATAATCTCGAATAACATTTTATCCCGAATTGCTTTTTTCGATTCTCGTTTATCGTAAAAGTGCCCAATCACATTGTTTTCGGTGATGATAATCATAACACCTGTACTCAAATAGCTTAAAATTTCTTCGTCTACTTCGTGCAATTCTTCGTTACCACTGGGATGTGAATGCATTTGCCAAACGATATCACAACCTCGTTCCTGTTTGAATTTCCGCATATTATATATCTTATTTTTTTTCATTCTCATCCAAGATTTTGGTTTCTCATGTGCATTTGCATCTTCTTCTGCGATCAAGAAATCGGTGACAATGCCAAAGTAATCCTTACGCTCAGCGAAGAGCCATCCTGTGAAGATTTTCTTACCGTTCTGCTTTACTTTCGCCGTTAATTCGTCAAAAATTTGTTCCGGAATGAGATATCTGTAACCTGATGACAATTCTGTTTCCTCTTCAAAAATCAGTAATTATAACCCATATCATGCAAAGGGTGTTTAAGTAAAGCTACCGAACAATAAAAAATTTTCATTTTAAGGCTGTTTTTCATTTACAGATCCAATTCATCCTTCTCATCGACGAAATATTAGGCGCTAAATAAATATCGCTCATCATGTTTAAATTACGCACCGAACAACTTTACTAACAAAATAAGGGTGCATACACTTTGATGTTTTATGGCAACGAATACAGGAAAATGACAGGCGTAATTAGAGATATGAGCAAACAACTCGTTAAAATCGAGTTCACAAAAATACAAGTGAAAGATAATACAATTATGGTTCCAAAAAACCTATTCAAGGGTAAAACAGAATTTGAACCCGGAATTGAGCAAGAATTTCAACTCCCCAGTTGGTTCCTCAGACGAAATAAACTTGTATGATCCTAATATTTTCTCCGTTTTATTAAAACATGCGAAAGAATACTCCTTCCTTTAGGTAGAGGATGAGTTTCGCTGTAGTTAAAAATCCAAAGCTCTCTTCAAATTTATATATCGTTTCAACTATTTCTTCCTATGCAACTGGTTCAGCAAATTCAAATGAAGTCAACTCCCTTATTAAAGGAGATTACGGATTGTTCCAAGAATTTGTACAATGTTGCAACCTATACAGTGCGCCAACAATTCTTTAAAGATGGCACATGGATACGATATACCTCCTTGTGGAAGGTGCTGAAAGATCACCCCGTCTATCTTCGTATAAAATACCTTTGTGGAAGCCACCCACCTCAACAAGTTCTCAAACAAGTAGATCGGAATTTCAAGGCGTTTTTTAATGCCATGAAAGTGTGGAAAACCTCTCCTGCAAAATTTCATGGACGACCAAAACTTCCTCATTATAAACGAAAACATGGACGGAATTTGGTTATTTTTACTTCCCTTCAATGTCGGGTGCGGAATGGTATGGTTCTACTTACCCAAAAAATGATGAAGCAGGGATTTCCTCACATTCCTACCACGTTTTCATCCATAAAAGGAGTACGAATCGTACCCTATGGAGATCGGTACAATATCGAACTAATTTACATCTATACGGCACAAGACTTAGGATTAGAACGGAGTAATATCATAGGTATTGATTTAGGACTCAACAATCTCATAACTATTTCAGATAATATCGGAAACTCCCCGATACTTATCAAAGGTGGGTGCGTGAAGTCGATCAACCAGTATTACAACAAAAAACTCGCCAAATACAAAGCCATAGCCAAGAAGGTGAATGATTTGCATACGACTTCCCGACTTCTTCGCCTTCATCGGAAACGGAATAATAAAATTCGGAATTTGTTCCATAAAGCCTCCCGCAAAGTTATAGATCACTGTGTCTCCTGGAATATCGGTACAATAATCATTGGGTATAATGAAGGTTGGAAACATAAGGTAAAGATCGGAAGGCGTAATAACCAAAATTTCGTATCCATTCCGTTTTTATCTCTCATCAAACAAATCGAATACAAGGCGGAGATGGTTGGCATATCGGTCATTCGTGTTTCTGAGGAATATACGTCGCAAACGTGTTCGTGCTGTGGAGCGATTCGTAAGCAGAATCGAAAATATCGGGGATTATATGTGTGTGCTGATTGCGGATTGGTATTAAATGCGGATGTGAATGCGAGTCGGAATATACTTGCAAAAGGAATCCCTCAGTCCTACGGGATAGGGGATAGAGGTGCTTTGAACGTGCCAGTGGTGTTTACTGCTTCGCATAACCCACGAATCCATTGTCTTTAGGCAATGGTAGTTCAAATTGCATAGAGATAATCCAAATGCATTTAGCAGTTCAAATAAATTCAACAAGTAATTGCGATCTTTTTTAGAATTCCTCTAAACTATAGATATAATTCGAATTCTGATCGAATGAACCATAGAGATGATGGAGAACATGGAAGCGGTGGATAAGCCAATAATCACGGAAATTGAAGCAGAATCTTATAGTCAACACTGTACACTACGATTTCATGAAAATAATCAAGTTTCATTAGTAATCCCTACCGATAATGATGAGTATGTCGCTTATCTAGAAGAACACCAAAAATTAGTGGAATTTCTAAGTAGATTTTTCACGGATTTTGAAAAAATACGTCTATATACAAAAATCTCTAAAGAAATTCGGAAGAATAAACCTCCTGTATCAACAATTCTGGTAGACTTTCTCCACCGTATAAAAAAATAAGAAGAAAATATTAACTATTTCTTGTATTTAATCCCACTAGGTGCGATTAAGAGGATTTTACTTCAATAAAAGGTATGAATGTTTTTCAATTATGAAATCTAATCGGGGAACTATGAGACCAATTACCGATGAAAAATTCAATAAAATTATTGAGTTTCTTACTGAGAAAAAAATTGATGTTTTGTTAATTTCCGATTGGGAAAATGCTAATGATTTGAATATGCAATATTTAACCGGACATCCAATGGATGCGGACGTTTTAATAACTCAGAAAGGAGAAAGTTATCTGATTCCATGGGATATTCCGCTTGCTCATAATGTAGCAGAAGTAGATGAGATTATCGATCGTCAAAACTATGACCGAAGTTTTTTGAAATTTCTTGGCGCGTTTGTTGATGATAAGATAAAAAATGATAAATTTACACTCGGATTGAACAGCGGCACTCCATTAGGGGACTACTTAAGATACAAAGAAACATTCCCAGCGATGAAAATTTATCAAAAACCTGGGGAAATTGGTAGATTATTTAGAAAGTTACGTTCAACAAAAACTGCAAAAGAACTGGAATTATTGCGAGAAGCAGCAAATATTGGTAATAAAACTATTCCAGAAATTGAAAAATTCGCACAAAATGCGATAGATGAGACGGAAAATGATTTAAAATTCATTGTTCAGAAGAAAATGGCTTCTTTGGGTGCTGAGGATGTAGCATTTCCAACACTCGTTGGTAGTTCTTCCCGAGCACATATGATCCATTGTCATCCCTACTCAACTAACACTAAATTTGCAACACCTGGATTAGCAATAATCGATTTTGGGGCTAAATATGAGGGATACCACTCTGATATAACTGTTCCAATTAGTTTTGGAGAATTGCAAGAAGAACAAAAGAAGATGTGTGAACTCACTCGTAAGTCGTATGATGCAGCGATAGAAACCTTGGATATAGGTGTCCCATTATGGAAAGTGCATGAGGCTGCTATAAATGTAATAATAGAAGGAGGTTACAACATGCCCCACGCCCTTGGCCATGGATTAGGACTTTCAGAACATGATGCTCCTCATCTTGGACCAAAACCAACTCATCCAGCTAGATTAAAAAATTGGACCGAAGTTAAAGTAGAAAATGGTATGGTCTTTACAATTGAGCCTGGTGTGTATAAAGAAGGACTCGGTGGACAACGTCTCGAAAACGATGTGATTATTTGGAATGATAAAGTAGAAGTAATGACAAAATCTCGGTTCATTACCGTGGAATAACTCCTCTATTTTTTCTTAATATCCCTTATTGGGAAAATTTTAATTCAGAAAAATAAGTAAAAAAATTGATTTTATATTCTTAGAAGCATCGGTGGATTACAGATGCGCCTAATTCTTTATACTCTCGTCGGGATACCCACATTCGTTGGAATGTCTTCAAGGATGCTAAGATAGATCCTCCAATCCAGACGGAATACATACGCTCGGGTGGGGCAATAACTTTTACTTCCACGGATTCAGCGACTTGTTGTTTAATTTCTCGTGTTAACCGTTCTTTCAAGCCAGGATACATGGTAGAACCACCAGACAATACAATGTTTGCATACAAGTCACGTCGCAAGTCAACGTCACAACTCTTGATGTAATTGCATAATACATCGTCTAAAGGTTCTAACTCTTTTCCAATCACGGATGGATTGAAGAAGCATTCTGGTGCAA
>JAEOTN010000333.1 GCA_016839865.1 Promethearchaeota archaeon
AGTTTCATTGTAATGGAAGATAGCTCTCATGTCTGCCTCGTTCATGGGGCTATAGGGGTCTGTTGCGGTAAGAAAAGACCGATTATAAAGGTGTGTTAGTAAAGGAATTTCTTCTTCGGTCGCTCTCCGAATTTTGACCTGGCTTGAGATTCTTTTGTGAAGCCTTTCCTCAAATTCAGGTGTAAAATTTTCCCCACCCAAAACCATTTGAACATAGGGATATCCTTCTGCAGGAGGTTCCATCACTTGTAACTTCGGTACACTAGATGGAATTGCATCTTCATCATCTCCATCTAATGAAAATACTGGCATAGAAAAGTATCTGCGAATCTGTTCCCGTTTTATAGACATTTTCTTTGGTGATTTTTGAGAGCTCATACCTTATGGATCCATTCTGTTCATTTTATATATCTTTTCGGTTCAAATCTTTCTACTTTTTCACTCTAGAACCTAAATCCTGCCCTTTTTTTTCCCATCCCTCGTATATACGACGGTTCCCCACATTTTGGACAGTGATTATTTTGACCTAACTTAATTTCTGATATTGAGTATCCTTCTCGTTTGATCAGAACCTCGTGACATTTATGGCAGTTACTGTCATTACCCCGAGAACTATGCACGTTTCCAATATACACGTAGTATAATCCGGCTTCTTTTGCAATATCATACGCTTGTTCTAGAGTATTTAGGGGAGTTCTTTGATGGTTTTGCATCTTATAATCAGGATGATAAGCAGAAAAATGAATAGGAGTAACTGGACCTAAATTTTCAACAATCCACTCACACATTTGCATAATTTCGTCTGGATTGTCGTTTTCATTCGGTATTATTAGATTGGTAATTTCAATATGAACCCCATTTGCTTTCCAGTATTTTGCTGTATCTAATACAGGCTGCAAACGATTGACTTGTGCTACACGTTGGTAAAATCCATCAGTAAAGGCTTTGAAATCAATATTTGCAGCATCTATCACTTGGATCAGATCTTGTGATGCCTCGGGAGTTGAATAGCCGTTTGTTACCAATACGTTCTTAATCTCATTTTGATGAGCTAAATCTGCACATTCCATAATGTATTCATGCCAAATTAAAGGCTCGTTATATGTATACGCAATCAATTTCGAATTTGACTTTATAACCGACTCGATAAGTTCTGAGGGAGTCATTTGTACCAAAGGATAGGAACTCCCTCGATGTCCTCCTTCATCACAAATTGCTCTGTTTCCTTCTTCGTTTGGATAGCATTGAGATATTGACCAATTCTGACACATACTACAATGAAAATTGCATCCTACTGAAGCAACTGAGTAAATATTATGACCTGGATAAAAATTGTATAATGGTTTCTTTTCAATAGGATCAATTGATCCTTTCGAAATAAGAGATCCATAAATAAGTGTGAAAAGTGTACCACCTTGATTAATTCGGGTGGAACAATCTCCTCTCATTCCCTCTTTAATAGTACATCTTCTAGCACAAACGTTACATCTTACCTTATTATCATCCAATTTCTCGTACAGAACTGCTTCTTTTTTCATTCTCACATCAAATTCTGAAACTATATTTCTTTTTCATTCTTTACTTGATCAAGCTTAGATTAATACCTTTTTTGAGATTGCACAATGCCACATAAGAGTAAAGAAGAGAAAGAACGTCTACAGTTAATAGATAAAATAAGACAAGAAATAGACAAATTTCCTCATCTTAAAAGAGGATATAGTAAACAAAGAGTGGAATTAATAGATTTACACTTGACTTTGGGGTACCTTTATTCTGATTTACCGCGTTTTTATAGTCATTCTCTTCAAGAATTTCTTTATGCTCTTTCTCTGATGGAAGAATTAGGAGATTTGGAGAAAATAGCCCATCTCAATGGAATTATTGCTTCTATGTATTTAGCTAGCCTTAATTACTCTCAGGCAATTCCATATTACGAAAAATCAATTGAATTACTTAAAACTGACACATTCAATAAAGAAATGATGATTGCAAAAAAGGGATTAGGAATTGCATACATGAAATCGGGGAAGCAGAAAGAAAGCATTCATGTCTTATCTGAATCTGCAGAAATTTGTGTAGATTTGGGGGATATCAATAATTATATGGAAATAATCATGATTTTGAACTCATATTATCAAGAAGAACAAGATTGGGAGATGGTTATTGAGCTTGAATCCAAAGCATTGAAAATTTTGTTAGATATGGGTGCAGACGAAGAAATTTCAAATACTTACATCAATTTAGGGATTGCTAATTCTAAGTTAAAAAATTATGCTGAATCGCTGTTAAATTTCAAGCAAGCAGTTAATTATGCAATCAAAGCTGAAAAAAATCTTATTATTTATCATGGAATTGTCATGGTAGCAGAAACACATTTTCATTTACGGGATATATCTTCTGCAAAAAGTGAATACTTACAAGCACTTTCCATGGCGGCGTTTTTGGATTTAAACGATGAAATAAAAAAAACCAAAATGGTACTTCTTACATTAGGAGTTTCAGAAGAGGAAATTAATAGTGCTGTAGACAAGGGAAAAAAAGAAATTAAAAAATCATAGATGTTTTTTGAGTTCTGCTAAAATATTTTGCTCTATACGATCGTTTGTTAATCCTTTAATTTTTAGAGAGGAAAATCCTTCTTGCATAAGTTTTTCAATTCCATCTAATTTGAGAAGATTCATTTTTTCAATCGTGAACTCGAAATTACTTCGGATTTTCATATCATCTTCTACTACTTGTGCTAACTTTGTATTCAAATCTGTAAATCCTTCACTTAATGGACTCACTTTTAAACTGGAATCAATAATTCCTGGAAATGCAAAAACAATTCGTTCATCGCCGCGTTTATTTTTTAGCAATCCAGCGTAGACAGGCATAAAAATACGCTCAACAGTTGTGGTCATGTTCGATACACGGTCAGCGAGTCCCCACCTAAGAATCATATGTTTATCTTTTTCACATGCTTCCATTTTTTTGGTAATGATTAGTTGGATTTCTTTGAGTTCTTCATTTAATTTTACGTTTAATTCGTCCAGTTCTTTAATACGTATGTCTTTTTCCTCATTCAATCGTTTAACTCGGGCATTTCGTTCAGAAAGATTCTTCTTTAGCTCAAATTCTTTATCCTTATATTCTTGTGATATTCTACTATCGATTTTCTCGATCTCTTCAGCCTTTTCTTTAATTTTTTGTCTTAAAACCTCGATTTTTACTCCAATATCATGTTTTACGTTATCTAAGACATCTAAATGTTTGGAAGCTGAGTGGATTGCTCTGTCAACAGGTTGCTTTCTAAAATAATCTGTATCCAGGAACATCTTCAACCCTTGAGATCCATTTACGAATAATTCATTAAGTGGAAAGAAGAACCCACCCACTTTCTCTAAAATTGCTTTCTTCTCTTGTAAACTCACAATATCTAAATGATTCCGTAGCTGTTTAAGACTGTTATCAACGCTATCAGAAGTAATCGAATTCATTTCCTTAGCTATTGCTGATTTGAAGCGAGATTCTTCATCCTTTGCTTGTACTCGTAGCTCTGTTTGCCAGTCACTCAAGGGTTTTGCTAAAAGGTTTTTAAAGTCATTCCAGCGGATTTTATTGCCGTTAGTCTCCTTAATATAATAGCGGAACAATTCTGAGAATTCTAGAGCTTTTTCAACAGAATATTGACTTTCTAAAAGCGTGTAATTTGAAATTGACTCAATTCGCATGAAAGTTATGATATTTGCGAAACCATCTATCAGACTAGGACTCATCAAACCCTCAATAAAGATATCTTTGTATTCTTCTGTTTCCTCTTCTTTGATTTCTCCGAGTTTAAATTTTCGTCCACGTTCAGTGTACAGGATGATATCTCGGATAAGAGCTAAAATTTCATCATGAGAGCGATTTTCAATATTGCGTAAAATATGACCAATAATTGCTTGACGAGGCGGATTATTTATCTTTAAGCTCAAATTGCATATCCCTACATCATCAAAAATAATATGACTAGATGGATCTCCTGACACGATAATAAGTGGCCATGCTAATCGGGAGAAACTAGCGAAACTTTCGTTTGCATTTTTCTGATCTAATAACATTTTGAATCCAATAACATAGTCCCCCGGAGAATCTATCAGAGGACCAGCACTGGATTTCATAAATGGAAGAAATTTTTGGTTACCATGAATCGACATTTTTACCTACTACTCCAGTTTTTATTAAAAATGAATATTATGCTAAATACGATTATAAAAGGTTAATTTGTGATTTAGCATCCCTTTTATTTGAAAAAGAAAAAAGATGGTAAATATATTCGTAAATTTTGATTCACGATTGAAGAATAAAATTCGCAAGCGCTAACAAAAGCAAACCGATAAGTATAATGAGGGGCGGAACAAATGCTTGCACTAAAATTGCATCCATATATTTTAGAATTGGTTGTATTGACCTGCCTACATAGTATATAATAATACCTACTCCGTTCAATATGGATGATTTTCGAATTACTCCAACAGATTTAGCCGCAAGATAGAAAAATATACACGGTAATGCAAAATTCAGCAGAGGTAGTAGAATATAATTCAAATAAAATAACCCTACAGGATATGAGTCCCCCAATATCGGAGATGGTTTAATAGTGACTGGAGGTTCAATGCCTAAAACTTCCCGATAATAATTTGGATCTAAAACATATTCTGCTGGTAACCAAAGAATGAGAGAAGCAATTAGGATCACTATTACTGGTAAAAGATATGCCATTAATTTGTGCAATTTTGTTTCCTTCGTAAACAGCAAAGTTGATAAGATTCCAACAACCATTGCTGCTGCAAGCCAACCTGTAAAGGAAGCTAAGCGATAAATTGTGAGAGGTAAATTAGATCCCTCAAATTGTATCTGATATGCCCAAATATTCATATAAAAATCATAAACAATATAGAAACCTCTACTCACTGATAGGAAGAGGAAAAACAATGCAAAATAAAACCAATACAGTTTTTTTGTTTTTCGAAACCGAATAAACATGAAATAGCAGAAAAGTAAAAACATGTACCCGATAATTACGAAATATAATGCTAAGGAAAGTGAGTCTACTACTGGTAGAAATGGATTATTGTGAGGAAGTTGTAGGATCATTTTTTTACCACTTATTATCAATCTTTTATCTTTATTCTTTTATCTTTATCTTTTATCTTTATCCATTCGCGTTGGTTGTATATCAAAGGAAAAGAAACGAACAAAATACTTTAAATTTCAAAATAAATATGCCTAATGCATACTTAGGAACGACTAAAAAATAGTGGATTTACATCCTTCTAATCCTTAGTTGTATCGGAAATCGGAGCCAAACTAGATTGAAACTAAAAATATCTCAATCACTAATGGTGATTGGTTTAACTATCTTAATCACGTGCAATGTATTCTTATCAAGTTCATCATTAACCTCAATGACGCCCTCTAATCTGGAGACTAGATTAAATCCATATAGTTCCTCCTCAGGAACAGGTCTAAGTCCATTTTTCACTCATGTAGAAGAAGATAAAGAGCAGTATTTGCAACTAAATAATACCGTCGATGGGTACGATGCAGATTTCTTCCATCATGCTTTTACAAGTAGTTCAGGATTCACTATAACCGATTATACTCAATATGCGGATGATCTCATTTATTTCCTTATGGGATTTGCTGATTCCGATGTAAATTTTGATCAATTGGATTACACAGGTACACCATTATGGGATTCTACCAATCAAGGATTCTTCAAAGAAATGGATGGGACTCTCACAACAGTTTCAACAGAAAAGAAAGTTTTTGACAATCTTTTGTATATTCTTGCTCTCCTGAAAGGAACCGAGTATGCATCAAATCCAACGAGTGTTGTCAATAAAATTACATCACAATGGTCAGCTGTTATAAATGAGTTTTGGGACAATGATAATTCGGCATTTAATCATTCTAATGCAGCATCAAATGAACGATTTTCAAATGACAATTTACTCGGTGCATATATTGCATTATCACTATCCAAATCCTCATCCTTTACTCAATCTTTTAGGAATCAAGTATTAGCAACCGGAACAGCACTGATGACTGGATTTGCTTCCACTATGTATGATGACACTTATGATAGTTTCTACAATACGAGTGATTTATCTAACCTACAGTCTTCAACTTTCAAATATCTTTATTCAAACGCACTTGGAATATTAGCATTATTAGAATGGAATATTGCAAATGGATATGAGTACAATTCTACTGAAGTGCAACAAGCAGAGGATACATGGAGATTTATAAATGATAAATTCTACAATTCGACATTTGATTTGTATATGACGAGATCTAGTGAAACTGGATTAATCTCTGACCAAAACTTATATTTACTTGAAAATGCATGGATGTTACAAGCTACTCTTGAGCTCTTTAAGCATACGGGAAATACAACTTATTATATCCATGCAATGGATCTTTTCAACGGAATAGAAGCAACTTTATATCAAGATAGTGGCTATAACTCCCAATATGGTTCAAATGAAAAGACCATGGATAGTTATGGAATGTTTCTCTATTCATTGAATAATTTTTATGATATATATCTCCACTCTGAAATAACTGTAGTACTCAATCAATCAGAATATGTTTACCAAATTGATCCTACTTTGAATTTCACATTATCATACAACATAAGTATGGATTTTTCGTATTCTGCGATTGGAGAATCTTGGAGTATCTCGGCACCAATCGATAATGCAGATATTGATTATATTTTACGATATGCTGAAAACAACACAATTGTGAATGTGAATTCGAGTACTACTGATGCTTCTGGACAACATTTATTCTTATACAATCTGTCAACTCTTACTTCATTATATGATTATGAATTGGGAATTCTGTGCAATCGCACTGGTTTCAACGTAGACACTGAAATTGTCGATTTACCCTTAACTGCGGGTTTTGAAATCGATGAGATTTCCCCTCTATATGATATCTTACATCAAGGAGAAACCGGATTACTGAACATAACTTATACAAGTTCACGACCTGATAATATTGACGCAGTAACCATCACATCAGGGGAGTATTTCCTTGAACAAACTAGTAGTCACCATATAATAGCTCGTGAGGACGAAATTGATGGTAAAATTAAGAGTTCAATAGTTGTAAATGTAACAGCTCTCGAAGATGCCGAATTAGGCAGTCAATTTTTAAAAATTATTGTTTTGAATAATTTTTCTGAACCTATATTTCAACAAAAAATTGATCTAGAAATCTTTTCCGCAGTTGAAGTTTTATCCATACTTGTTGATCAATACTTAGTCGACCTAGCTCCGACAGAAATGGAATTCACTTTTAAAAACCATCGTAAGACTAATAATGAAAGTATAAATATCGAGGTAAATGGTTCCACTTTTGTGTATTCCAATACTATTGTTGACGATATTCCCGCATTGGGTCAAAAGAGTAAATCTGTGTCTTTAGTTCCAAATGCATTTGTTAAAATGGGAGAATTGGAGTTTCTAATTACGATAAAGCGTAATTCGACAATTATTTTTAATCAAACGTTCTCTATACTCGGTGTTCCTGAAATTGACATTATTAGCATTAATCCAAGTAATATCCTATTATTACAAGGTCAAGCTCCCAAAGCGACAGTGAGGGTTTATAACTATAATAATTCTGCTAAACAGTTGTATGCATTCTCAAACGGAATACAAGTTCTAGATTCTACGATAGCAACTGGAGAATCAATAATTACTGTTGAATTGGGGAGACCAGTCCGCAATCCCTATAATATTGGAGAAGAGCAATATGAAATTGTGATAAAAAATGAAATGGACACTACATTAGCATCAAGGGTGATAATGGTGGATATAAAACCGTCTACTCTAAATATCTTCCTATTTTATGTAGTACCAACACTTATCCCTATTGGGGCAATAATATTTTTCAAATACAAGGAGATCGAACAAGAAAAACGATTGAAATAAAACGTGATGAAAACATGCACAGAAAACGGATCACATACATAATTTTGGGTATTGGATTATTAGGAATAATTGGTGGTATATTCGGTACAAATTTCTTAATCCAATCTGACTATTCTACAAATAGTGAATTGCCCTACGCTGCAGAAATATCAAACTCTACTATTGCATATCCACAAGACGTTGAACGTATGGTGGATTCATTTGATGTGAGTGTTAATTTGAGTAGCAGCTATCCGGATGCTGACTTTGTAGAGATGACAATTTCACTGAATAACGGAACTGATACAAATTACACACTTAGTGAAGTTTCGGATGTTTGGAGCCACTCCATGTATTTCGATGCTCTAGCACCTTTGGGTGAACATTCTTTTAGGATTTTTATTTATGATGGAGGTAGTCTAGAAGATACCAGCTCTGTAAGACCTTTTGAGATAAAGAACAGCCCTCCACGCATTGGTATTGATATTTCCAACACAATCATTCACCGCGACGAAACTCTCTTCTTTAATTTAACTCCAACGGATCCTGAAGATGCCTTTGGTGATTTAGTTTGGTCATGGGAAATTCTTAATCAAGTACAAAGCTTAAATTCATCTTCAGGTCTACAAAAAATAACCAATCTCTCACACTACTTCTCTACAAACAGTGATTTGGGGGAATACAGTCTTAAAGGTGTCATTTTGGATCAAGATGGGGCCTCCACAACTAATATTGTGAATTTTACAGTAGAAAATAATATACCAAATATAACAGCATATTTTGTAACGTATCCTAGTGTTCAAAACCAAATACTACGAAGCACGGACCATTTCAATCTAAAAGTAAATGTATCTGATATAGAAGTTTTACCTGATGCAGTGGATTTACGTGTAATGTTATATGGTCCAGGGGATACTGAGATTGAACGGTCTGGTCGAATGGTTCGCACTCATCCATCATGGCATTTTGACGGGAATATTAGTGTACCAACTAGTGTCCCTATTGGAGAATATTTATGCGAAGTGACAGCGTATGAAACAATCAACGATTTCGAGTATAATTTGAGTCAATATTTTGAGTTTACAGTTTTGAATAATATCCCTAATGCAAGCGAAATAACATTCACGATTAACAAACAGATTCCAACCGATTTCGGTATCCGAATTAAAGAGTTTGAAAGAATAACTTTTGATGTTAATATATCCGATGTTGATCCAGAGGGAATTGATATCATACAAATTCAAATCATCCCATCGATTGGGAATGAAATGTTGTTTTCGTTCGCTCATAATGGTAGTGAAACCTTATCACTTACTATTTATGCAAAAGATCTTGAATATGGTCAGTGGATAACATGGATCTGGGTAATAGATTCAGATGGAGAGAGAGTTCAATCAGACATATCTTACTCATTTGACATTGTCCCCCACAGGTTTCCAAAAGTATTACCTTGGATAATGCTTGTAATTGGTGCTGTTGTTGCATTTGGTGTTTCTATGGCATTTCTAGGAACTCGTTATTTACGATTGAGAAGAGACTTCGATAATTTACTTTCAAGATCTGGAGATTATAAAAAATCTGATGGAAAATCAAAAAAACCTGCACCAAAAGCAAAGAAAGTGAGTGAAACAACTGAGAAGCAGTCAGAATCGACCACTACGACTAAATCCAAGAAAAAATCATCAACGAAAAAACATAAACTGTTCAGAGAAATAAAGAAAAAATAAACATAAAACTCTCTTTTTTATGAGAGTATCTCTATCAATTCAAACTTGACTTTTCCTAATTTTCCTCCATAATTTCCTGCAGTTATCTTAAGAACATGATTATGCTTGCATAATTCCTCAATTCCTGCTTTCATAGCTGCACGGACTCTCTCTTCAGTAAAACCATTAATGATAAATTCATATCCACGAGCCGCATCATCTGGAACTACTGAATCAGGAACTTTCTCTCGTAATAGGGGAACCAATTTATGATTTGTAGAGGCTGTTAAGAATTTATATTTCGACCCAATTTTACTAGCACTACGTACGAAACCTCCCGGAAATGGTAATACAATACCTTCAATTTCGTTCATTTTCTCAACAGCACTCTGACATGCAGCGAGAACACTATAGGGGGAATTTGAAAATACCATGAAATTTCCACCTGCAACAATTTTAGTTACCTTAAATGTCGATTGCACACGAAAATATCCATCCATCATAGGAATTTTCCACATGGGTATTGTAAGATCCTTCCATACGAATTCCTCTTTTTCCTCAAAACCATCACCAAAGAATTTTAGTTTATATCCCGTCTTAATCTCAAAAGTTTTCTCACTGATAACATCTTTGGGAAACCAGTCAAAACATGTAGTAGTTGCACAAGTTAAAACACATTGTCCTATTCGGTTTAACAATATCTCATCAGCTTTATCTTTTCCTTGAATACAGAAGATAACTGATACTCCAGGACGATTATCAGGGGTTTCTTCAGGTTCAAAATATTGATCTATACCAGCTTCACAGTCACAATGAATTGTGGAAGTTGCATATCCAGTCACGTTCTTTGCTGCAATTTTTGCCAATTCTAGTGTATCTGCTGTGATTAATATACGGGCTCCATACAAGTGGAAACCTTCTGCATACGTTTCATCAATTTCAACATGATTGAGTTTCATAGCCATGCATTTCCAAGTTTGTAGTAAATTAAAATTCCATTTACTAAATTTAAATAAACTCCGAAAGGGGACTCCTTCCTTAAGGAGCGGGGGTGAATTTCAGAATAATCTAAAAAATTCGTTTTGTGGGGAGTTTATATACTTTTTTCACTACTAGAAGTGCCGACCATGATTCTGACCGCGAAACTTCGCATTTTTCCCACCGAAGAACAGGAAACCCTTCTCTGGATTCTTTCGGAGAAATGTCGATTGATCTAC
>JAEOTN010000334.1 GCA_016839865.1 Promethearchaeota archaeon
TTCCAGAAACTTTCTCAAAACAACTCTGACTTGAAGTTCATCTTTATTCCACATAATGCATCTTCAGAAGCAAACACACGAGCTCATATGAGTGTAATGATTCTTAATGACTTAATCACAATTGTACAATCAAATTCAATAGAAGACTTGAAAAAATCACATTTAATCCCAGAACAGCGTAAAATATCTAATCTAACAGATTATGGCATCACAAAAATGTGGAAAAAAAAAGAAAAAAAATGATTTTTTTAGTCACCATGGAAGAACCAACGGCATTTGAATTTCTTAGTACTGATTCTATAATCGGCTTTACCTTCAGTCATTGTTGGTGTTATGGCAATAACTACGCTATCATGATTGCTTGTCAAATATGCAAGGGTTGCACCGTATTCTGTTTCATCATCGATGTAAAAGTCCCATACGAAATTCGGATTACCATTCTTATCCATTGCAATCGCTGTCACTAACCAATCTAATTCAACTGGTTGATTATAGAGACTTGCAGGAGCACCACTTACTTCTACATTATTAATGAACCAACCATCATATAGGGTATTCCAATCATTAACCATTCGAAATCCAATCATAATATCTTGTTCAGCATAAGCTGTTAAATCAAATACCATTGGAATCGGATCTAATCCACCCCACCAATATGACCAATCAGTTAAACCTGGTTGGTAAGCTTTCACCTTGTAATGAGCGCCATCTACAGGAGGAATGAATGTATATTCATTAGCTAATGACGTCCAAGTGTCACCACCATCTGTTGAAACTTGTACAAATCCATAATCCCACTGAGGTTCGATATCGAAATATGTATCAAATGTTAGTGTTGGATCTGCTCCATCAACGTAGACCTCCGCGACTAATGCGTTATCCATTAAATCAGCCATACCAGACCACCACCAGCCTTCACCCGGTAAATAATAATCCTCACCAAATACCAATGATAAGTATGGTACATAACCAGACTGTGTCCACTGGTTTACAGCTGGATAACCATCCTCTCCATTGAAGAATAACCAATTAAGTTTCTTCATGTGATCAAGTTGGATATAGTCTGTACCATATGGACCAAGTTCTATCACTCCAGTTGGACCGAAAGGATCGGTTTCACCAAATTCCGAACCATAGAACCACTGTGGATAATATATGTTTTTAAGTTGATATGGTTCAATTGGATCTATATGCATAGGATCATCTTCAGGGAGTCCTATTGCCCAATTCAGATCAATACTCTCATAGTTATATTTACCATTACCGGGATAGTCTGAATGGATGAAGTTTGCTAATCGCCAATCTCTTACTACGTCTTCAAAGGTCTTTCCATCTGGGAGTAATGCTTCTAAACCCCAAATTCCGGGATTACCATTTGCAAAATAGTTATGTAGGAAATCACTCCCAAACTGATCATTCAGATATGCCATAAATAGGAGTACTTGTCCATAGTCTGCAAGGATGTTAAAATCATGGCCCATATCACCCCATTCGGTTAAAGAATTGTCAGGTTGTTCAAAGAAGATGTCAATATCAGCAAAGGCCGGTGGATATCCTGTCAGTAATTCAGAAAACATAGAGCACCCTTCATTGATAAAGGTCTCATCACCTGCAAGGTGGTCCGCATGTAAAAGATGTTGGTATTCATGTGCGAATGTTCCTTCATATCTATAGTAAGGATCTTCTAGATAGTAGTCCCATGCTAAAGTATCGATTGTCATTATATTACGATCAAACCAGAATTCATAGTTGGATGAATAAAATCCAGCAATATACACATTGACAGGTTCATAATACAACACATCACGAATGTTTGAAATCAGAATCACGTGTCTATCACTACCGCTCCAATATCCATCTGGTAAGCCTACATCCGTGTCTAATGTTCCAAATTCACCGTCATGATAATCTGCTGGTCCAAAATAATTTGATTCAATTGGATGAATGTTGTTTTCAAATTCACCAAGCATATATGTGACTTGTTCATCTGTAATCACATCAGGATCTCGTCCTGCACCTGGATCATAAGAGAGATCATTTTGTACCCACAATTCAGCAAGGTTATTATCTCCAATTCCTCTCAACGTGTATTGTGCAAAATCATAATATCCCATATAATTGTCGAGAATCATCCACCATGCAGTGTCGTTTACTTCCCAATATGTTCCATCATGTGCGGATTGTGGAATATCAGGAGTATCTATCTCAAAATCGGAATAGGCATACTCAAATTTCTTATCGAAATTCTGCTCCAATCGCATCGGTTCTGGAAAAATCTTTGTTTGTGAAAGAACTGCAAGTGCAGCGAAACTTGCTGCAAATGCACTGAAAACGAAGAGGGAAATAATTAAAATTCCTTTAGTTGACTTTTTCATATTTCTCACATTTAAATTTGATAATTTCTCATCTCGGGTAAAGCAACGTAACTATTAGAAATCTTGTCATTGCAATCCCCTCGATCATACAACCTTTCGATCAAGTTGTTTTTATAGCTTCCGTTTCTGTAAATTCAACGCTTAAAAACCATTTTTTAGGGGAACTATCAAACGTTTCATTTCTATCATTTGATAGCATTTCTTTATTAATGGGTTATGCAGAGGTTTTTGATGAACTTCACTGAACATCGATTAGTGATTCGACACAACTCAGTAATCATAAATAGTGACATTGTTATTAGGAATATTCTCATAAACTAGATTTAAGCCAAAAAAAGAAGCATATGACTATAGCAATAACTACTTTTATCATAGAACGCTCCAAAGTGTGTAAAAATGAGTATACGATTCTACAATCCTCCACTGGTTCTGCTTGCCAAGGGTAATAAAGAGGGTGTGGATATTGGGGGTGCTCTTTCCATTATTGCTATGGATAAGGCACATAATTTACACGTTGTAGACAATATCTTTTCTGAATTGTCATGGGGCAAGTTCTGGGAGGATCCCGAGTTTTCAGATCAAATTCAAGATTTCACCGTAAAGCACGAGGATAATGAGGGATTGTTCGATCCCGATAAACTTGTTGCACGGTTAGTAAATGCATTTGCGAATATTCGAGCAAATGGGTGGATCTTTTATGGAATTGGAGATTTTGAATCCAATTCGTTTATGGATGCCTTATGCATGGATCTGGATTACGGATATGTTCAGCAATTAATGGAAGAGCATAAACGGGTCAGGGATCAACAGAAATTCCCAACTCTATTAGATGAAACCCTAACTAAAAACAGTTACATTGCATCTAAATTCAATGGGAATGGCTATCAGTATTTTCATTTTCCTAATGATAAACCTATAGATACAGATCTTTACTCAATTTTAGAGCGAATGAATCCTTTAATGGGATATGTAACTGGAATTGTCTGCACATCCCAAGGAGCGGCTAATCTCTATATTATTAGTGAAACTGTTAGACCTTTACGTCAAAGAGAGGAACGGCGTATGAACAAAGGGACTCTTGAGGACGCGTTAGATAATATCCGAAAAAACGTAATTTATCCTATCAGCTGGTTCCGGATTGATTTAAATCTCGGTTCACTCAAAACACTGGAGCAATGGCCGGAAATAAAATCCAATCCTGATTTGAATTTTGCACTTCGAGCATATATCGATTATGTGAAGACCGATCTTAAAGAAGAATATGAATTACATAAGAAAAGACTGCAAAATCGAAAAGAAATGGACGATATTGATGTAGATGAGCTTTCTGATGATCAAATTGATGATGATATTAAAAAAATTGAAGAGTTATTCAAAATGAACGATCTGGGATTGTTCAAATAAGAAATATTATACTTATTCCTAAAATCCCTAATACTACAGTGACAAGGGAAGCAATGGTCACAATTTTCTTAAATGAAACTGGAGGTGGTCTCAGTTCATGAATTTTTTTTTGCACTTCTTCTACAACAAGCTCATGTGTTGTGGGGTTGAAAGAAGTTAAGAACTCTAATATTTCTGAATACGTATATTCTGGAAACGCTGATAAGATATTTGCTAATAATGAAGTGAATAGTGCTGCAGAAACACTTGTTCCAGACAAAATACGATAAGAATTATAATTGGGATGAGTTCTACCAATTATTCCATGGAATGCAGCCGTAGATGTAATATTTTCTCCTAGGACATAGAAATCTGGCTTTTCTCCTCCAATTTTATCCCTGGAAGAAAAAAACGATTGTTTCCCATTTGATTGAAGTGAACCGATACAAAATCCGTTAGTTAAATTCGAAGTGAATCCGATCGTATCATAATCGGGCCCGAAATTCCCTGCAGGTGCAACAACAAAGACAGATTTTTCACCAAACTTATCGCACATTTGGGTTAATACATCCTTACCATCTGTTCGTGTGGGATTGGAAAATCCAAATAAGACAATATCAACAGGTTTGGAGTATAATAAATCTAAACCAAGAAGCACGTCTGATGTATAGAACAATCCAGATCTTCCCACTACTTTTACATCTATTAATTCTAAAGTCGGTATGGATTCTGCAACCATTCCGGAGATTAGAGTTCCATGTCCAACAATGTCATTCCAAGATTCTTCCACAATTTCAATTTTTGAATATGGGATATTTTTTAGATCTGAATGATTTTGGTCAATACCTGAATCTACTATTGCAACTCTGACTGGTTTTTTGAAGGTACTGTTATAACTTTCATCAAAACTTAGGTTTTCCTTATTTATCGAGTCATCAACTGTCAAATTTGACAGATAACAGCGACTATTGAAATCAATTGTTTGAATTAATTTATCTGAACTTATCTTTTCAAGACTTTCTGGCTTGGTTTTTATTAAAATTATCGGGAGGGTTGAATATTTGTGTAAGATCTTAAGGGTTTTCGATTTTGCCTGCTTCTCAATATACTTCTTTGAATCATCTTGAGATCGAAATACAAGGAATACTTTAATAAATTCAGAATCTATGTTTCCCAGATGGTCCAATACTGCAAGAGTGTATTTATCAGATGTCAGAGTGTCCTCACTTTGTTACATTGATGTTGATTTATCTCGATTTTTCAAAGCTTGTATAACTGGCAAGCCCATATGCACAATATTGCTTATAATTTGGGTGGATACCTTAGAATTGTCTGATCCAAATATGTTCCTCCCAATTGCCACACCTTTTGCACCAGCTTCCATCGCATCTGAAACCATTTGATAAAATTGTTCAATATTCTTATGCTGGGGTCCACCTGCAATAATAATCGGTAAAGGAGTGTCGTCACAAATTCGCTTAAACGACTTGATATCTCCCGTATAATTCGTTTTAATAATATCGGCTCCTAATTCAACACCGATACGAACGCAATGGGATACAGCTTTGGGATCATATTCAGATTTAATATTAGGTCCTCTTGGATACATCATTGCAATCAGAGGCATTCCCCAATCTGAGCAATCTGAACTAACTTCGCCCATGAATTCGATCATTTCCTCATCTCCTTCAACACCTATGTTAACATGGACCGATACTGCATCAGCACCTAGTTGAATCGCTTCGGGAACAGTGCATACTGGAATTTTGATATCAGGTTCCGGACTAATATCGGTAGATGCATTCAAATGAATAATTAACCCTAATCCGTGTCGAAAAGGAATCATGTTTTGTTGTTCAGTCAGAACAATGTTTTTCACATTTCCTTTATGGAGTATAACAGCGTCTGCTCCTCCTTTACCCACATCTGAAATTAGAGTTCCTATATCCTCTAATCCAGGAAGTACACCATAAGTTATTCCATGATCCATCGTTACAAACAAGAATTTATCAGATTTTGAGTTTTTGATATGTTGTAATCGAAGTTGTTTTCCGTACATCAGATATAGATAAGGAAGTGGGCAGAATATTTTAATTAAACCTTAATTTTAACAA
>JAEOTN010000335.1 GCA_016839865.1 Promethearchaeota archaeon
TCACCATAAGCAATCACCTCCATGTGCCCAAACGTAACTCAGAAAGTCACGATTTAGGACATCGGTGAAATATCTGGAGTGGACTTTTATTTATTTCGACATTATTATCATTTTTGATAATGAAGATGAGTAGGGCCAGAGGGTTAAAATAGAGGGTGAATTACTGCATAGGGTTTGGAAGGTGGAGAAAACGCCGAATGTACGTCACGCTGAGCATCGAAATTTCTGGATACAGGAAAATATATGCTTCAATCAAGTCATATCCTTCAATACCATTTCACTTAAAGTTTTGAATGCGAGTTCTACATTCTCCCCGGTTTTTGCACTGGTTAAAAGAACTTCGGCACGATTATAATTCGATGCAAATTTACCGATATCGTCCAAATTCAGTTGTGCTTCCTTCCCCAAATCGCATTTGTTTCCGAGGATGATCGCGGGGAGTTCTCCCACAGCATCATGAATCAATTTCATCCATCCTGCCAATGCCGCTAATGTCTCCTTCCTGGTAACATCACAGACCCCGATAATTCCATTGGCTCCGTGGAAATATAATTCTTTAAATAGATGGCGAAACCCTTGTTGACCTATTATATCCCATACGAGAAGATAAACATTGATCAGTTCATTATTCACTGGATTCCGGACCTGTAATTCTTTTTTTGTGATCTTGGTCCCCATTGTCGCAATGTATTTATCCTGAAAGATATCGGATACAAGTCTTCTGATCAGACTCGTCTTTCCTACGGCACTCTCCCCAACCAGGCATATCTTGAATTTAAAATGTAACGATTCGTCCATGGACTGAAGGCTCCCAAGTACTTGAAGACTAATTTTGTAAACACCATTTATATCTTTTTATCTGGCTATCCTTTTTAATAATATAATGAATAACTTTATTTAATTCAAAGATATCAACCCATTGCCCCCATTTCCCTACCCTTCCTCGCATAAACGCGGCTATCTGACCCGAAATTATTTTTTCTTAAGGGATTGGGGGCACATCTTATAATAACTGGCTACTCTGGAAAGAGGCCTCCTGGTCATCTAAAATCGACATTCATCCCCTCTATTTCGTGTCATGACGATAATCGAGAAGGGGATTGTTACGAGAAGGTGGAGATACTGGCTAGGTTTAGGTTGCAGATCCTCTAGGCCTTATGATTATCTGCAACTGGGTAGTGGCCGCCTCGAACTTCGCCGGGTTCTGCATTCAAAATAACGAATGTCGCTACCTGCAGCCTGAGATATTTGTTGCCCAGAAGAAGATCCTGATGTTCCCGGAAAACACTGGCTATGATACGGCGAATATCGTTTTGAACGATTGAAACTCGACTTCCTCTCAAAAACAGGATCAAGTAATTCTAATTTTTTATTTTTCTCTTTTAGTTAGTGTGTTCGTAAGCGCAGTTTAGAATTTAGAATGGATGTCCAGATGGTTAAGTAGGATTCTAATGTTAATGAAGTTGGCAAAAGTATATAAATATAATTTCTGATTTCATGAAATATATATTAGGGGGATAATTGAATGAATGAAAAAGGGTCAGAAGAGGAATTTGAAGAAACATTGAAATTGTTTGCTATGGTTTTTAAATCAAAAACGTTGAGTCGAGAACATTCAGAGGGAATTATGATTACTGAAATCGGAAATCAAACTATTGCCGGTGTTTTTGATTATAATATTGATAGTGCAAGAAAAAGATTGAATGAATATATTGAAAAACAAGAGGGAATTATTCAACCAATTCCAATAGATGAGGGGGAAATAGAATCAGCATTATGGGGATTAAGGTGCGGGAAAGCATTAATGATTGATATGCAATTTACACCAGGTCCAAAAGTAATTACAGCGGATGATTTAAAACAGATAAAAATTCAATTATATGAAGGAATAGAAAGAAAAAAAAGACAAATAAAAAGAACAGAAAAACTAATTGAAGAAATTAAAAAATTAGAAGAATCTGAGAATGAAGATTTAATCCCTCATATTATTGATGAGATAATAAAATTAGGTATAGTATGGAAACCATATCCTGTAATTCGTTAGTTAAGAATAATTTAGAGTCTTGAAGTGAGAAAATGTCTAATGAAAATGGAAAAAGAATACAATTTATTATCGAACAACATTACGAGGAAGTTAAAAATTTCTGGGTTAGAACAAATTTTTTCTTTATAATAAGTTCTATCGGTTTTGGTTTTATAATAGTAAGTTTTACCAGTGAAAATCAATTACATCCATTATTAATCTATACAATCTCCTTAGGTGGCATCATCTTTTCTTTGACGTGGTTCCAGATAAATCGGATGTCAAAATATTATGAAGATCGATGGATGGTCGATGCTCGTAGGCTAGCATCAAAAGAAGGGAATGAACAATTAAAAGAAAGTTTCAAATTCTCGCTTGGTTTCTATGAAAGGGAAGTAAGAGAAGGAAAAGAAGAACGAAAAAAAAGAGGGTTTGATAATGTTCCTAGACCC
Organism: Promethearchaeota archaeon; assembly: GCA_016839865.1. The sequence goes on from JAEOTN010000335.1 coordinate 2,476, forward strand.
TGGGGGCGTAGCGCAACATCTAGTGTATTTGTTATCATTGGGATATTTTATATTGGATGGATTTTCCTTTGTTTATGGGCGATTAATGAAGTTTCAAAACTAAATATTCTTTCAATTGAAATAGGTGGAGGAATTATGCTATCAGTTATCCTTACTACATGCATTATACTCTCCTATCCTAAAAAATATAAAAATGGTTCTCCAAAAATGAAGAAAAAAAGATAGTAATGTGCCATATGGCACAGTCGAGTTAATATCGTATTTATATTGGAAAAAATATTCGTTTAAGAGGATTTTCAATTAACAAACTTTGTTCTAAATCTTCTTTCATCGTTTTCTTTAACTTTTTCGATTTTATATTTAATTGTTTTATAAATAGTTTAGGATCTGTTTCTTTGAGTTGTTTTGCTCGCGTCGATTGCATCAATATTTTTGTTATTAAAAGTGATTCATCACCAAGTGTTTTAAAAATATCATCAATTAATAAGAGAACTCTATTATTTTCAAGCTCTATTAGCTCGATTTGGTTTCGAAGAGTTATCATTTTTTTATTTTCGATTTGTAATTCTAATGTACAATGAGTTCCTATCATTTTCGCTATTAGATTAATCAAATTAATTGAAAAAATATTGGGTTCTACTTTTTCTCCTCCTGTTTCAATTGTGTCAAATTGATTTTCTTCCCAAGTTTTAATTTTAATAATCTCTTCTTCAATTTCTTTAAGAAGCTTTGGTGATCCTGCAGCTCCCCCTAAGATTAATACCAATTTACTATTTTTTATTTTATTCTCTTCATCAAGGAAATCTATTGAGCGTATTGTTTTGACAATATCGAAATAGTTTATTGTTTTATTCAATCCTTCATTAAATTCTGAATAAATTTTAACTTTCATTTCATGTTTCCATTTTTTAATTCTTAATTTTTGTTGAACCCACGAAGTATAATACCAACCAATTATCGTTACAAGCCAACCTCCAATAGCAATCCCCAAAATAATTTCCAGGCCATCAGACATATTTTCCCTCTATCCTTCAAGCCTTTAATCTATATAAAATTATGTTAGAGATGCCTCTTTCTTTCTCTCCCATTCCTTCCTCCAGTTGTAAAATGAGGGCCATATCTCCTTCGGTTTTGATTTCGGATATCCCCGCTCCAACATATACATGCAGATCTGTTTGTCCATCCTTTTGAGTGGATCGTATTCCTCACCATCCAGGAATGCGATTATGGCTTCCTTATTGTGCTCCTAGGGAATGATGATGAAGAATGTGAATTTCGTTTCGATGGTAAATGTAAGTATTAGAACTCACCAGTTGTAGGTTGCAGAAAAGTGAAACAAATAAGATTCTATATTGATATGCAATAATAAAAATATCAGTTCGGCCAGTGCTCTAAAGTCTTTAAGTATAAATAATTTTTGTAGACATTTCTACAAAACTGTTTAATAATAGTATATCCTGGCATTATACAATATAAACCCACTTTATTATCTGCATTTCACCATGGAGGAATTATGTCTAGAACAAAGCATATTCCTTTTGAAGATTGTGATTGTTTGAACTGCCGATTAACGAGGATAGAAAATTCTTTGGAAGAAATCAAGGTAATCCTTGAAAACTCCCCACCGAAACCTGTGAAGACCCGAGATATTAAAATCCAAAAAACCCAAAATATTCGTTCGCTACCTAATAAAATAAGGTGATCATTGGCATAATAATGATAAAATAGCTTTTTTTAGGGGAATAAACCCCAACGTCCCCAATTCCCAACCTTTCCTCTTGCATTGCTGACTATCTGATTTGTATAGATATTTCCTATAGGGATTGTTGACATCATTTTTTGGAGCACCCTAACGATGCAATATTAGGATGTATTTAAACCAGGACTGTCCTAATATAAGACCTTTGTGTAGAAATTTCTAGGAAAACTTTATATAGAAGAATAAACAAAGCTATTCTGGGTGAGAGCAGATGTTCAGAAAAACTAGATTGAGAACGATATCCATAATTTTTTTATGGATTCTGGTGTGTGCAGTATTCGTCGGGGCGGTGGAGGGTGCGGTGATTAAGCAAAGTGAAAATGTAGTAGTGAACAATACCGAAACAGAGATTATAGAATCAACACTGACGGACAGATATCGCAATAGAAAATTCCGCATAGCAAATGGGGAGAACGAGATCATCGCCACTGTATGGGGTTCTAATGACGATCTGACCTGGGAGTATTGGGACAGTGTGATTATTGATCCTGAGAAATCCGAATCGATGGTTATGGGAATAAATCACTTTTGGTACATAAAACTCACAGGGAGAACAACAGGCCCTCAAACAAGCATTGTTGATGCTTGTTTATACTATCAAACGGCGTAAATTCGGCCTTCCATTCTCTTTTTTTTTATTTTCTTAAAATTCATTGGTATTTTGATAGTTTTTCCATAATATATTTCGTTTTATCGAGACCCAACTCACCATAGAGGTTTGTGGCGATTTTAAAGTGCTTTTTCGCGTTATTCAAATCACCCATTTGCTTATATGTCACTCCGAGCTCAAAATGTGTATCAGAGAGACCGTAGAGGTGTTTTAGTTTTTCGACCAAGGCGATGTTTTTTTCAAGTAACTTAACAGCCTCGTCCCATTTTTGTTCTTCTCTAGATATTAAAGCATATGTTTTATTTACCTGATACATTATATTTTCATTGTCTATTTTCGAGGCGATATCTTCAGCATGTTTTACATGATTTCTGGCATTTGTCAAATCATCTAATTTGGCATAACAATAGCTGACACCTGCATAACCATAACCCATTAACTTTAAATTATGAAGATCTTTTGCTAATTTTAGGAATTCAGTTCCGTATTCTATCGCTTTTTCAAATTCCTCCACATTCCTGTACATAATCGCAAGATTCCCGTATGTTCTAGCGGTTTCGGATGTGTTATTCGTTTCTTTCAGAATATCAAGACTTGTGTTGTAGCATTCTATTGCTTTCTCTGCTTCACACATCTCATCATATACATTTCCCAAATCGATGTTCGTTGAGGCGAGTAAATCCAGATTTTTCATCTTTTCTGCGATTTCCAGGCAATTTCTATAGTTTTGGATTGCCTCTTTATGCTGGCTGTTACGCCAATGTATCCTGCCTATTCCCCTGTAAGCTTCCCCCATTCCCGGTAAGAAATCAGCATTCTTTGAGATATCCAAACACCTCTTAAAACAATCCATAGCCTTATCAAATTGATTCTGCTCCTCAAGGATATGACCTGATTCGCAAATGGCTTCAATCTCAAGTGCTCTATCGCTGAGTATGGTAGCCATATCAGCGCTTTGGGTGAAATAAAGTAATGCCTTTTTCCAGTCACCACCCATGTAGCGAGCTGTTCCTTTGAGTATCAGGATTTTTGGCCAGATGTGGGGCTCCACATTCTTCTCATCGAATCTTTCAAGAATCGTAAGGA
>JAEOTN010000336.1 GCA_016839865.1 Promethearchaeota archaeon
ATATTATCAAAAAAGTAGCTCCCCATGTCTTTGACGGAGGGAGTAGAGGGGTATTGAACACTCCAGTAAGAGTAAGATTACCAGTATAACTTACACTTCGAATCCATTGCCTTTAGGTAGTAGTAGTTCAATTGTGATCTAATCGAAAGTGCTATAAATACCCAAAACCGATCTCTATGTGGAATGAGTAGGTTTTTACTTCGTGGGTATTCATCAGTGCAAAATCCTGAGGATTTTTTTAAATATCGAGTGTATCTTGAACACTCAAAAACTAAGGTAAAATTGACGAAGCATAAATCGGCCACACAACCAAAAGAACTTATTCCCTTACGAGCAATCCCGCCAACAGCACGTTCTGCAGTTGGAAAAAAGCCAAGTGGGCTAGAAAGACTCGCTGCAGTGGAGGGATGGAGGTTAGAGTTAGTTAGATCCTTCATTAATCAAGTTTTAAAAGAGTTCAAACCCGAGAAGGAATATTTGCAGACGACTATAGATGGAGAAGTTCATGATGCGAACGAGCTGTTTGATGAATATTATATTACTCAAGACTACGGAATTAGACTTGGAGTTCTTTTCAAGGTTATAGCTCGAATTCAGATTAAAGAAAAGATAACAAACATACTTAAAGTAGTGCAATCCATGGAAATGGATGAAATGTTTTACTGGTGGCGGAAATTATTTGAGGTTGAAGATGATAAAAAGGTAGTAACCGCCTTTCGTGTAATGTTTGAGGACTGATTTTTTTAGTACTGTTTCTGTCATCTATTAGACTTAAAAGGGTAAAAAATATCAATAATTGTATGACGAAAAGTAGCATCTTTTGTTTTTGGTTATGTCTTTTTATTATTCCCATTTCAAGTATAATACCATATGTTACTGCAATTCCTCCACAAGATTACTGGCCTACCTTAGAATGGCAAACCAGTACACCTAAGGCACAAGGAATGAGCTCTAGGAAGTTGAATCAACTAGATAATTTTATTGAATCTACAGCTTTGAACTATTACATAGATTCGTTTTTAGTTATTCGTAATGGATATATTGTATATGAACACTATCGCACGCCAGCACAACAAACCACTCCACATCATATATATTCGTGCACAAAAGTGGTTACATCTACCCTTATTGGTATGTGTGTTGATGAAGGAAATATTTCATCACTTGATAATACTGTTTTAGATTATTTTCCTCAGTATACTTTTGATGGAGTAACCCCTCAAAAAGAATCTATCACGGTTCAACATCTATTATCCATGTCCTCTGGTTTGCAATGGTTTGATAATTCTGATTACTATTCGATGGCTTCTTCCAACAATCCTGTCGAGTATGTATTGAACAAGTCTATGGTTCACACTCCCGGATCTTATTGGACGTATAATTCTGGGGGTTCTCACGTGTTATCATGTATAGTGAACAATGTAAGTGTTAAGGGTACTGCATATCTTGCAGAGCATGAGCTATTTACTCCTCTTGGCATAGAAGATTATACATGGAATACATTATCAGGTATACCAAATGGTGGTACTTTATTATATCTGAGAAGTCGAGATATGGCAAAAATAGGTCTCTTATACCTGAATAAAGGGAATTGGAATGGAACACAGATAGTATCCGAAGCGTGGGTTGAAAATGCAACTAGTTCCCAAATCACAATAAATAATCCTCCCTTACCTTCGTTTCCCGAATATGGGTATCAGTGGTGGATGTTTCATCAAGAGAATGGATATTCCGCAATTGGTTCGAACAGTCAATATATTCTTGTTCTTCCTGATCTAAATATGATAGTTGTGAGTACAGCTGGAGGAGAGGTCGTATTTGATACGCTCGTGAATGATTATGTCATTCCAGCAGCTGAATCCAATGCACTTCCTTGGATTTTGGGTAGTGTTGGGGGCATCCTAGGGATAGGGCTTGCAATTGGGGGATATTTTCTGTTTAAACATCGAAAAAGGTCAAAATGACCACTTTCACAAAAATAATCTATACTCCATATATTGAAAAATGAATTAGGTATGACTAGGGTATGGATAAAAAAACTCGGTGTTTTGGAGGGAATCCTCTCATGGATAAGTATCATGACGAAGAATGGGGTGTTCCAGAGCATGATGATACAGTATTATTTGAGTTCTTGATTCTAGAAGGTGCCCAAGCGGGATTAAGTTGGAATACTGTACTTCAGAAACGAGAAAACTATCGAAAAGCATTTGATAACTGGGATTACAAGAAAATTGCGAAATTTAACGCCGATAACATGGAAAAGCTTCTAGAGAATAAAGGCATTATTCGAAATCGAAGAAAAATAGAATCTACAATAAAAAATGCCAAAGTTTTCATTGAAATTCAAAAGGAATTTGGTTCATTTGATAAGTACATATGGGCATTTGTAGATAGTAAACCTATCAAAAATGCATTTCGAGATTGGGGAGAGTGCCCATCAAATAATCCATTATCAGATAAAATTTCTAAAGATTTGAAAAAAAGAGGAATGAATTTTGTTGGTAGCACGATCATCTATTCTTATTTACAAGCAATCGGAATCGTTAATGACCATCATGTTTCCTGTTTTCGACATAATCAAATAAAATAGCTAAATGGTGCACGTTGCTATGACTGGATTATGGTCAGATGCATAATGCGTTTCTCCATCTGGTCCAAGATATGTATCATCGAGGATATCACATGTGTTAACGGTAACTTCAGTACAAACAAATATGAAATCAATCATGTACGAAGTATGAGTCGATGTTCCAGGGTCGAATCCGCTGAAAGTAGAATTATAATGATGTCCAAATCCATGAATCAGATGATAAGAACTATTCAATGGTTTAGTTCCATAATTCTCTAGCAAATCCCAACCAGATAACGACGTATTTAGATTGAAATCTCCTGCTACCAGCGCTGGAATCCCCCCTGAATATAGAGCAACTCGTTCATTTAACATTACATTGGCGTTTTCGCGCCATTCCGCTCCACTGTCATAGTGAATAGAAGCAACAAATAATTGTTCGTCAGTTCCTATTTCTTCAAATCTTGCCCACGAGAATATACGATTTGCATTATGTCTTCCGTTCCAAGATTGACTCGGATAGTAGGGATACTCCGACATCCAGAAGTTTCCTCCTGTTATTACTCGATATCGTGCTGAATCAAAAATGATCGCAACATGTTCTCCTCCGATCACCCCATCATCGCGTCCTGCGCCAATATATTTGTAAGTTCGAGTTTCTAGAACACTACACAAATATCGTAACTGAAATTGGAAGGCTTCTTGTACACAGATGAAATCGGCATCAAAACTATCAATAACGGTAGCTACTTCATCTTTACGATGTTTCCAATAATCATATTCATTATCCTCTCTACCAGTTCCCTGACGAATGTTATATGTTGCTATCGTCACATCCATGGTTCCACTGGGAGTATACGATTCTGGTGCTGGATTATACGTTCGGATAAAACCAAGACCAACAAATGCACTACTAAGCACAATAAAAATAATACTCGATACTAGTCCAATTTTCTTTATTCGTTTAAATGTGAGATTCTCTGGAATACTGAAGATAAAGGAGCGAATCGGAAATATTAAATAGAGTAGAATCCCTGCAACTAGTCCTCCGGCAGTCATATACATAGCTAAATATCGCCAGAAAAATATGAAAATCCCACATGCACCAGCTACCACTAAAAATAGGATAATATTCAATGTACCGATAGTTATTTTGTTCGCTTTTGGCATATCGCGGTGGATTTTCATGGAATAAAATGCGCTACATATTAAAAATCCGATATATACTCCTAAAAGCACAGGTATAAACATAGACAGTGCAAGAATGCAGCAATTTAGGATGATTGTGCGGTATAGTTTCTTGTTATCTAGCACTTTTTTCTGAAGAATAAGACTAATACTCGATATCAAAAACGCTCCAACGGCAAATAACCATCCCCATTGAATAGTGAGAAATCCTCCCGGAAAAATTATTTGAAAAAGAAGTTCCCATATCGAGCTAAATACCTTAGAACCAATTTTCATACTATTCCTTGGTGTCGAACTTGTATAAAAAAAAGAAGATACAGTTTTGACTCAATTAAACAATAAAAAATAAAAAAAGAAAATAGTAATATGAAATATTTTTGGTGATACTTATTCTATTTATTCGCTAACTCTGAAATAGAGGACTGCAACTAATAATACAAATCCTAATCCTACTAAGATAACACCAATTATGCCAAATGCGCCACCCCATGTTGCAGCAACAAAGATTCCGAACAAAAATAGCATAAAATAGTTGATAAATTTCTCATATTTGTCCAGACCCTTCTTTGTAATAAACTCAAAGACCAAAAATACCAATAAAAGGACGCTTACTATCATTAATGTGATAGATAATGCAAGGTTAGAAACGGCCACGACTTGGATTAACGCGTAGAGGAAAATGTATCCGGTTCCACCAAAAATAACAATTAGATTCAGTATATTTTCCCCTTTTTTAAGGAATAACTTCAGTGCGTAGGCAACAATCGTTACAACTCCAAAGACTGATAAAGTTATACCCCATGCGCCTAGAAAAAAACCTTGGAATAAAAAGAGGAAGAAACCGGTTAAGATTGCTATTTTTCCGATCATTTCCCCTAAATCAAGATGTTTTGCTTCAATTTTCATTTTATATTTACCTTATTTTTTGTCGAATTTAATAATTCGTTAATAATTTCTAGACCCCGTGGGAATTCTGCCCTCCAGAACCCAGATTTATTAATATACAATACCTTTTCTTCCCTTTAAATATTACATTTATTTAAATAGATAAAGAGCTAAGAAAATTCAACTTTCATCTTCGCAGTAATTCTCGCCATCGCCATATAAAAAGAAGTCTCTAGCCAATTTGGCGTTTGGAACATAGTTATATTTCTCAAAATCACAAATACCATGTTGCATTAGGATTTCATCATCAATGAAGAAATTTCCTGTAACCTGATCGCTGGGTTGTGTGAGAATGAGATATGCCGCATCTGCCACGATTTCGGGTTTTCGAGATCTTTTCATCACCGAATCTCCACCAAGTAAATTTTGAATAGCTGCTGTTGCAATTGGAGTTCTCGGCCAGAGAGCGTTCACTGCAATTTTATCTCTCTTAAATTCTGCTGAAAGTCCTAAAACACACTCACTCATACCATACTTCGCCATTGTATATGCCAGACTATTCTGAAACCATCGTGCATCCATGTGCAAAGGAGGAGATAACATCAAAATGTGAGGATTATCTGCCTTTTTCAAAAACGGAATTGCTTTCTGGGATGTCATAAAGGTTCCACGCACATTTACACTGAACATCAAATCAAATCTTTTCATGGGAGTTTGAAGAGTAGGAGTAAAGGAAATTGCTGATGCGTTGTTAACTACAATATCTATACCACCAAATTGCTCAACAGTTTCGTTAATTGCACGATCTACTTGTGCTTCATATCTAATGTCGGTTATGAGTGGGATAGCCTCTCCTCCTGCTTCTATAATTTCATCAACAGCAGTATATACTGTTCCCGGAAGCTTAGGATGCGGTTTTGAAGTTTTCCCAATAACAGCAATCTTAGCACCATCTTTTGCAGCCCGTAGAGCAATCGCCTTTCCAATCCCTCGACTGCTCCCGGTGATAAATAACACTTTATCTTTTAGAGAACTCATACCAAAAATGCGTGTTTTTTGATATAAATACCTTTATCCTCTCAATCATAAACGAATTAGTTGAATAACTTATCATACCAGACTCCAGTATGTTTTTAAATAAGTTATGGGAAGCATACATATGGATAAATCGACTGAAAATCCACATCATAAGTACCGAAAACAGCATAGTTCTCATCCGAATTTAGCGGGAGAGCATCGAATCTCAGATATTGGGCAAATTATAAGTTTGGTTAGTTTTCTAATTGTATGGATACTAGATTCGTTTGTCTTTCATTTTTCAACCATTTTATCAACTCGGATTCCC
>JAEOTN010000337.1 GCA_016839865.1 Promethearchaeota archaeon
AAAAATATTTATGCTATGTTACTTAATTTTAAAATTTAGATCATGATTTATTGATAAAATATTTGATGAGTTGTTACTAAAATAATGTGAAGAGAATCATATATTCAATATTACTGAAAACTGAGAACATTCTCAAAATTTCTCAATAGAATAGTGAGGAAAAATAATGCTTTTTAACTAAAATCAGATGCGTCCTACACATATCCAGAGACAAAAATACATAATTTTTCTCAATTATACGAAGTATCAAGTTATCTTCGAGAGAAAAATTCAATAACCTTGAAAGAAACGCAGTAAAATGTATAATAATCGACTTTAGATATGAGATTTATAAATTGGATGTCCCTATGAAAGATAAGAGATACAAATGGGCACAAATCAATAGATGCGAGATATTAAAATGACTGGTGGAGTATTTATCGTCCTGGAGGGAATTGATGGTGCGGGTGGCGAAACTTTAGCAGAAAACATCATCAATAAATGTACACAAGAACAAATTCCTTGTTTAAGAATCAGATACCCAGACTATAACAGCCCGTGGGGAGAGATAATTCATTCGTATTTGGAAGGGGATCTGGAAATATCCCCAAAAGTATTATTCTTGACTTATGCTGCAGATCAACTTAAGGATCAGAAACGAATTCAAGAATGTAAACAACAGGGAGGAATCGTTGTCTGTGATCGTTATGTGACCTCGGCTATTGCTTATGAAAGTGTATTAGGCCTTTCATATGATAAAGCGGTCCAATTAGCTGAAACACTCGAATACGAGCAACCAGAGTTTATTGTTTATTTAGATATTTCTCCGGAAGAAAGTGCAAAACGTAAACAGCACGAAAAGGGAGAATTAGATATTCATGAAGCGGATCTCGAACTACTCACCAGGGTTCGACAGGTATATCAAACCATGGCAAATACCAACATACTTGGTAAGTGGTTCAAGTTTGATGGGACAAAATCCCGGATAGAGATTTTCCAATTTGTTTGGGAAAAGATTCTTGAATTAAGAAAATAAGTACCCGGACTATTAAAGTACCAACTAATTGCAACAAAGAACTAAGACTGACTTTACTGCATTTTCATTATATTGCGCATATTGATTCTGGGGAATCGCACAGGTAATAAACTGCTCATGGATCAGTTTCTTTTTTTTGTTCAAAAAGAAATCTACTGTTTCTTCAATAAAGAGAGAAACGGAGTGTTCATCGACAAGATCTACTTTATTAAACACCAACACAATGCTAGCTACCGGAAGCTCAATTGAGTCATAGAAATCTAGTTGTGGTTTCAGATCAATGGATAAATCGATCATGCATATGAATACGTCGGCATTTCTTATGACAAAAGATCGATAATAATCAGTAACCCGATGTTTATGACCGCCAGTACCATACAAACTATGGACTACTCCACCAACCTGTTGTGATTCGACTGATATAAATCGAATAAAATCTACAGTAACTGTATTACCCTGTATTGATCCTCCAAACTGGCCCCCTAAAATATTTCCTCCCCGTTCTGGAAGTAGGTTCCGAAATAGGTTGAATAATGCAGTTTTTCCTGCATTCATATAACCAAGAATTCCTATACTGACCATATTATGGCCCTCCAGTTATAACAGCATCATTATTATATTCCTGGATGATCATAGAACTCATTGGCACACAAATACGGTCAAGGGATCCAGATTCAAATAAAGCTAAATAATTATGGAGATTTTCTTTTAGCAGGGGAATTATTTCACGGGGAGGTAATTCACCTAAAATGCCCATGACTAAATTTGTACTAAAACTACTAGTACACATATAAATCAAAGGTTTTCGGATTCCACAAGCGTAAAGCATGGATGTAACCGGCACTTCACCAATTGCAATATCATTGTCTTTATAGAGTGAACAGGTTACAAGCCCAGTAGGTAAGACGGGTGTGTTTAGAGAATTTTGAACATCGGAGATTAACAAGGGAGCGGAATTAATCTCATTACTACTCTGGAAAGTGATGAGTTTTAGTAAATGGCCCAGTTCAATTAATAGATCAACAACTTGAGTAACCCGATTATCGGTTAATCCACGCCAGCGTCTTAACAGAGATAGAGTAACATTTTCAAAGCTTTTAAATTCTAGAGCAATAATTAAATATCTCTTTAGACCGAGAGAAATGAGATTTTTTTGAATAGGGCGAATTTGTTGCCGCATCTCATTCAGACGTACTAATTCGTGAACCATTGGATCACACAACCCAACTTTTTGATATGTGAAGCAATGAAATTCCATGAGAGATAAGAAAGGAGAGAGAGAGTGGGTGATCAGAGTTCGCTATTTATTAATCTATCAACCCTTTAGTAATTTCTGCCATTTCATGGCATTTCTCCAGATATCCTTGATTAACACTGCTTTTTGTCCTAGCACACTAAGAACAAGAAGGTTGGATAGCTCCTTATTATCTTCGATAACGAATTCAAGAGCCCCTCCATCATCCCATTGTAGTGTTACAGTATTCCCAAGTTTGACAACATTATCCAGTTTAATGGTATTTACAAGAATAT
>JAEOTN010000338.1 GCA_016839865.1 Promethearchaeota archaeon
AAAAAGGGAACAAGATTGGATTCTATGATGGTTATATCATGCCGGTTTTCTAGCATATTTATTTCATGCACAAATGCGTTAGGTGCTGAGATTTTGGAGCGTCCTAAAATATCTGTAAAACGACAATTACCGTGATCATTATACTGAAAAAAAATGACATCTTCTCCAACTTTTTCGGTGTTGGAACCAGATTTCCTTATAACTGTAAATTCACACATAATTTTGAAGAGAGATTGGTATCTTTAAAGATCGCTTTAATGAGTTTTTGAAGAAAAAGTGAAAAATTACAAAGATGATTTGATGATTTCTGAGAAATCTTCCGGTTTTAATGAGGCAGTTCCTACTAACGCTCCATCTATCGTAGGAATTGAGAGAAGTTCCTTAGCATTACTAGGCTTAACACTTCCTCCATACTGAATGCACACCTCTTTTCCTGCATCTCCATATGTATTTACTAGCCAATTACGGATGAAAATGTGCATCTCTTCTGCTTGAGTAGGTGTCGCAGGAATAATTTCTCCAGTAGGATTCAATCCACGGGAATTAATTGCCCAAACGGGTTCATATGCAATCACAATATTGTGTAATTCTTCACTTGGTACATTTTCTAAAGAAACATGTAATTGTTTGGCATTTACTTCCTCTTTCTTCCCCAGCGAACGTTCATTAGCTGTTTCTCCAATGCACAACACGGGTTTTAATCCAAATTTCAATGCATTATGGACTTTCTTATTAATCAATTCACTAGATTCACCAAAGATCCTCCTACGTTCGGAGTGACCAAGAATTACATACTCACAACCGAGAGATTTCAACCAAATTGGAGATATTTCTCCCGTATATCCCCCTAATTCATATTCACTCATATTTTGAGCAGCTAGTTTTACGGCGCTTCCTTTCAAATTCATCGCTACATCTCGTAATGATACAAAAGAAGGAGCTATAAACACTTCTATACCAGAGAGATCTAAATTTTGGACAGAAGTAACTAATCCTTTTATAGATTGAATAGATTCTTCTATCCCCAGTTTCATTTTCCAATTTCCACCGATTACGTTTTTCATATAAGTCAACTCGTATAGAGAAAAATAAGGAAGAAGAAATATGAATGTATCATTTTTCCTCTAATTCATGCCAAATTTGGCATAACACAGGATCTTGACTGATTTTACACCGGATTTTTAGTATGCTAATCAATCTATTCCTTGCTTCAGGATTTTCATATTTTAGTATCCGCTGTAGAGCATTTGCAATCGATCTTTGAAGCAAGATGTTGGTTTCATCACTGAAAAAGTGTAGCGTGTGCGTGAAAAGAGTGGAGATAGTCATGTCTTTAGATAATAGCACCAAACTTCTTGCAGCTTGGTCCCGTACTTGTTCCTCCTCATCTTGCATTAATAGTAATAAAATATCCCACACCGTATTAAACGGTAACAGTTCTATGATTTTCAAGACCATACTACGAATATGAGAATTCGGATGTGAAGATAATTCAATAATTCGCTCTGTTGGAATTAATTCCGCATTTTTCTTCCCTATTTTCTGGATAAATTCTAAAATCTTTCGAGAAAGCCATTGATCTGGTTGATCTATCATACCAATAATGGAGTTAATCAAGTCTTTATCCAGCTGCAACTCATTTTGCATTAAACTTTCTATAGAAGCTGACTGAACCACCCATTTATCATCTTGAAGCAGAGCTTTAAGGAGAACTAGGGATTCTTCCTCATGTGTTGGAATATAATATTGTAACATTTTTGCTGATGACTCGCGAATAGAGGGATCAGGATCAGAGCTTAAGGTTTGAATTGTGGATAACTCAATTGCGGAGGAATCTGCTTTAGTGATATCCACACACAAATTTGCAACACGTTTACGTATATCTTTATCTCTATCATTCAGAAGTGGTAATACTTGTCCCAAAATCTGTTTATCTATAACGGAAGCCCTTTGAATCACGTTAGATAGAACAGATAATAACTTCAATCTGATCTCTACAAACTGTTCAGACTGAATTTCTTCGACTAATAATGTTTGATTGAAAAAGGATGCAAATTCTTCAGACAATTCTTCCATAGCATTTAGAGCATTTTTCTTAATTGTAATGTTAGTTTGGATTATAAATCGTTCCAAAATCAGTATGGCTTCAGGGTTAGTGGAACAAATTTTGTGTATAGTTTGCTGAGTGATGCTTTTTAGCAGATATGTACGTTCCTCTTGCAGGGGAACAAGTGCATTCAAAACGCGTTCTGGATCGTCTATGGCGATTTTAATTAGCGCTTGTTGGGCAATTTTTTGAGTTATATCATCGGAGCTTTTGAGGACTTTTATGAGTATTGATATCACTTTTTGAGGATATTGCTTCCAATTTTCAGCAAGTAAAGGAATTAAGTGTCGGATTGTGTCCTCATCTGCGGTTTCGGACAGACTTAAGAATGTTGAAAATATTTTTGATTGGTCGCTCGTCCGAAGGTTAGGCATAAGTTTTTTTAATGCTCGTTCTGAAGCGTCTCGAACAGTTTGTATTTGACTTTTTAGTCCGGCGATAAAAGGTTCAATAGGCACTTTGTGTTCGATAAGATCTTTAATTTTTGAAAGACTTATGATGGCTGCTTCCCTTGAAGATGTGTTACTTCCCTGTAATTCATCCAATAAACGTTTGATATCTTGAGAGCTTAATTGAACATCATCCCGATTTAATAGTCCCACAAAACTCTGAATTGCAACTTGCTGAAGATGTGGTTTTGAACCCTTTACTTTTTCCAATAGTTCATTGATATCACTCATTAATCCAAATTTCGTTGCAATCTCCATACATTTTCCTTGAAATTCATAATCTCCACCATTAATTCCTAGCATAATGGATTGTTTCGATATAGAAGATGGTAAAGTGGTTAAACTCAGTAATAATTCTGCCCCAAGTCGTTGAATGTGATAATTCGAATGTGCAAATAGATTTGCGACTATAGCAGGGGGGATCTGAGCTACGAATTCCGTATAATTTTTTACAATGTTCCCAACATTCAATTGCATATCTACATTCCCAGATTGAAGGGCTTTGTTGATTTGAGATGAGATTTTCTTTGGATGCTGATCTATTGCATTTTCCAGGATAATCCGCGCAACTTCTTGATTATATTTATTGGAATCACATATCGCATCAAATAAGGGATTCATATACCGTTTATGAGTATATTTAAGATCATTACGTAAGGGCAATCTTCCATACATTTGGATTAGTTCTTCTTTAGCGGCACGCCTCAATTGAGGATTAGAATGATGCACAAAATTAAATAATGGGATGGGGATGAAATTGGACCCTGATAAAGCAGTTAAATTTAAACGGGTTTCTAGAAAGTAATCACTTTTTTTACCAAAGAGATAGTAATTGACGAGTATTAAAAACATACATTCTTCAATGAGTGCTACAGGAATGAATAGAACATAATTACCACCATGAATTAGCGAGGTTGAGGTTATAATACTAGTAACATACCAAGACTCAAATATCGGTGCTATGCCATTTTCAATACGTAAAATCATGAAGTTTACCAAGATATTGATTCCAACACTGGCAATAAGCCACGCAGATAAAAGAACGTCAATCCAGCGAAATTTAATTTTCTTACTCCAAAATCGATTGAAATAACCAATAATGCCAAACAAAAAGGATAGTGATATCACAAATGTTTGAAATGCGGTTCCTTTAACGGCGCGCACATCTCCCACGATGAAATAAATTGTCAATAAGATAAAAACTACAAGCATCACTACGTAAACTACAATTTGAACAATTAACATGACTGTAGTAAAGAATCGATAGAATATTACACGGAAAATTCTAGGGCTTTTGTCAAAAGCAAGATGTAGTGAACGCTCCATTGTATGGTGTGTATATGTATTTTTCACGACTCCTGATACATAACCGCGGTTTCCTAAATATGCAATAATTACTATCGGATATATAAAAGACCACCCCATTACTGCAATATACCAAGGAATGGCAATTGAGAGTAATAGAGGAGGAAGAAGGAACAAAAATATCCATAAGGAAGCAGCGATTAGGTATCTTTTCCACTTGTCATCAAATTTATGGATGATTTTTCGAGCAAAGAACTCTTGAAATAATGTTAATCCCTTATTTGAGTTCGAATGCGCCATATATAAGAAATCTACAAGAGGAAAAGTGTAAAGGAGTAAAATCACAAAGTTTAGAGGCCACAAAAGGAATAATGATAAGTACGAGGTATCAGCTGCAAGCTTTTTATCGATTCGAAATGCAACCAAAGTTGTAAGGATTATGGTTACTCCACATGCAAATACAATTGCATACAATCCACATTTGAAATGATCCCAGATAGAAATCGTCTCAGCTTTGACGAGTCGGATTTGTTGATAAATAAGGTAATATCCTATACCTGCTGCAACAAAGAATCCGAAGGTTAATAATATCGTGTACCTATCCCATATGATTAGGGAATATAAATCCCAAAAAGACATACAAACAACAAAATGACTAATAAGTCTTTAATATGTATTTTTTTATTGCGCTTTCACTTATTTTTAACGTGATAACAATCACTTAACTGATGGATTATGAATTCTATTCAATCGCAATTAAATCGATTACGGCATACATTCCGAAACCAGATGATAGAAGTAAAGGCTACGAAGCACTTCAAGCATAACGTTGAGGTTTTCGGAAAAATCATTGGTCCCCTTATTGCAGGAAATCATTACAAAATGGAATATTGGATTGCTAAAGTGTTCGCTAAATATCAATTCATAGAGTTCGTCGGCTCGGAAGAGATCGACCTTTTAAAGTTAAATAAACTCGCAGATAGTGAAAATCGTTCTAATGAAATCAAGCAATTGGATCCTTTCTTATATACAGCGATTACGGAACATATGGAAATCAAACCATCTGAATGGAGTACCGAAAAGGGAGGATTTAGAAGAACGAATATGTCTGGATCTTATCATGACCTCATGATGGTCCGTCATCGAAAGATTCTAGACATTAGTAAACTCAGTTCTAATCATTCATTTAGTCAAAAATTCACTGAAGAAGAAAAAATCCTTTTGGAACGGGTAGCTTCTGATGTGAGAGAGTGGAAACAATATTTTTTTAAAATGAGAAGCAAGAAAACGTGATTTTATGGAAGAGCCTTCAAAAATTCAGTGTCCCAAGTGTGAAAGGAACACCGCACGTAGACAAATGTGTGGGAAATGTGGGAAAATTCAGATTTTACCATGTTCAGAGTGTAAAAAGCGAATTGAATATTGTAACGATTGTGGGACAATACTTGTATAATTATAAGTACAAATATTTTATCCCAAATCCCCTATTCAGTTAACTTTTTGAATTGTTTCTGTATTCCTCTTTGACACCTTTATCAAATTTTTCAATTATTTTCTGTAGTTTCTTCTTTGCAAGGAAATTGTCAATGTCTCTCGCTTTTATTCGAAGATCTTGAACCAAACGCTCCATAAAATCTTTGTCCGGGATTTTCTTCATTGGAGATAATCTCTTCATTTAATCGATATTTCATTTCAATGAACTGCCCACATGTAAAGGAGGGGCTTCCCACGAGTCCATCTTTACTTTTAGTACGAAAGAGGCTGTTTATCGTGGTAAATCCGTCGTTTATATGTAGAACGGATTCCTCGTCCATAGAGGGTTGATTTAATAAGGATTTAAATTATTTGAGGTAGATTTGTTATCTAAAATTACTACCTGATTCAAAGATAGAAATTTCCCAATATAAAGAAAGAGAGTGTGATTTTCTTGTATTGTCCCTGAATTTTGTATTCGATCCCTAGCATAATTGAGGAAACTTCTTTCTAAGAAAAATAAATTATTTAAATTTACTAGATTATGCTTAATCGTGTAATAGTCTTGAAAGGATGGGTACCTATCTATTAGACTGTATTCTATAACCAATTAAACCGAATGATTGAGATGGATCTTAAGCAGTTGGAAAAATTTACGGAAGATTTCAAAGAATTCATGAAAATTGTCCAAGATTATGGTCCTATTGCCATTATTTCACATGATAATACTGATCTGGATGGCGCAGCTTCTGCTTTAGGGATCTATTTTCTTCTTAAAAAATACTCTAGTCCTGCTGACAATATCGATGTAATATTAAGTCAAACAAACCAATTTGTGACCCAGACGATTCAAAAAGTTAACCCTGTTGAAGAAATTATTCTAAATGACTTAGAAATGCGGGAAACTTATAAGACTGTTGTTGTTGTTGACACACCTTATCTCCCTCCCTATTTCCGTAAAGAATGTAAAAATTTTATCCTAATTGATCATCATTTAGAACCAGAATATAGAGAGGGAGAGAATGCGGATCTTTCAGGACTGATTCCACCGGAAAATTTCTTATGCAAATTGATCGATTCATCTGCTTCTTCTTGTAGTGAAATTGTTGCACAATTATGGAGAAATCTTGAAGGAGAATCATTGGCTAAATCCATCCAAAATTCAGAAATCGAATCAAATTTATCTCAACTTCTCCTAATGGGAATTTTAATGGATTCTGGAGGATTACGCTTCAGTCAGAACACGGTTGTACCTATTCTAAGTTTTCTTATTGAAAAAGGAGCAGATTTGCCAACTGCTAGATCGCTATCTATACGTAAAATGCCTGAAGATGTGAAAATTGCTCGAATTAAAGGAGCATCTCGAATCCAAGAACCTATAAGGATTGGGAACTGGATCGTGCTAATAACGAAAGTCAATTCTCATGAAAGTGCGGTTTGTACTGCATTACTAGGGTTAGGGGCAGATATTGCGATATGTATTTCAAAGAGGAAGAACAAAGAGTTTAGAATTATTGCTCGTTCATCAGAAAGATTCCAACATACTAATGATTTTCATCTGGCCAAGTTCCTGGAATTTATGGCAAAGAAATTTGATGGTAATTCCGGAGGACATAAAGGTGCAGCAGGTATGAATGGAAAAAATTATCCTCAAGATCTGAAAAAACTAATCATAAGGGAATTAAAAAAGGAATTAAATAATTCAATCCTAAAGAAAAGCGATCCCGAATGAATTCAGAACTCCCGAAATCCAATAAACCGATAGCGGCAAAAAATCTCTCATTTATTTATGAATCGGTGTATAAAGATAATCGGGAAGAAATCGATGCAATCATAAAAAGAAGCAAAGAACAGAAAGATAGTCCTGAACTTGCTAAGTTTAAAGCGTTGAACAAAATAAATTTAGATATTTCCCCAGGAAAATTCATTGCATTGGTGGGGGATACGGGATCAGGAAAAAGTAGCTTAGTACGTACTTTCAATGGTTTGATTCCAAGTTTTTACCGTGGTATATTTTTTGGATATGTTGGTGTGTTTGGGAAGGATAGTCTTCAAGAAAAAGTTAGTACACTTTCCCAGCATATAGGTTTAGTTTTTCAAAATCCAGAAAACCAATTGGTAGCTATGACTGTAGAACGTGAAATTGCTTTTGGGTTAGAAAATCTCGGGATTGATCGGGATACAATTCAAACCAAGATCAATGAAATCATGGATTATTTGGATATAGTGCATCTAAAGGATAGACCACCGTATGAACTCTCAGGGGGAGAACAACAGAGAGTAGCTATTGCATCCATTTTAGTGTTGGAACCAAGCGTTATTATATTAGATGAACCAACGGCAACCTTGGATCCCCAAGCAACCCAATCAGTATTTTCCATGCTGCAAAAATTAAACAAAGAAAGAAATATAACCATTATCATCATAGAGCATCGACTAGAGATGCTATTACCATTTTGCGATGAGATCATTGTCTTAAAAGACGGAGAAATTTTGATTCATGAATCCAGCTATACTGTTTTAAGCTCTTCAAAGCTTTATAAAACGAACGTACGCATACCTGAATTTATCACTTTATTCAAGGATTTAGAGAGTAAACCTAGTAAATCTGATGTTACCCCGGTTACTATGGATGAAGCAACTGAAATACTAAAGGAGTGGTTGCAATGAGTCATATTTTTTATGATAATGTGAGTTTTTCCTATGATGAATATAGACCCGTTCTTCAGAAGGTATCATTACGCATCCAACAAGGAGAGATTGTTGGGATAATGGGAAAAAATGGTGCAGGTAAATCCACCCTTATCCATATGATGAACGGTCTGTTACATCCGAATCTCGGAAGTGTGTCAATTAATGGTACCGCAACCGGGGATTATGATCCTTCTCAATTAACCACTATTGTTGGTCTGATGTTTCAAAATCCTGAGCATCAATTATTCAGTACTACAGTAGAGGATGAACTAGATTTCTCTTTAAAAAATTTGAAAATTAGTAAAGAGAAAAAGAATCAATATAAACAAGAGACTATTGAGCAATTAGAATTGCAAAACCTTTTGAAAAAGTCACCATGGAATTGCTCGGGTGGAGAACGCAAAAAAGTATCTCTTGCTTCTATTTTGTGCCGAAAGCCTGAAATATTGGTGTTTGACGAACCCACTCTTGGTCAAGATAAACAAGGTTATTCGATTTTGGATTCTGTTCTCTCTAATGCTATTAAAAAAGGAAAAACCATCATAGTAGTGACTCATAACACAGAATTCGCATTTAAACATTTAAACCGCATCATAGTTATGGGAGATGGGCAGATTTTGGCAGATGGACCGACTTCTAAGATTTTGACTAACGAATTCATTCTTGAAAATAGCTCGTTAATAGAACCTCGATTTATTCAATTTCGAAAAAAACTCACTGATAAAATCACCCCAGAGCATAAACTCTATTCACACATACAGCAATCACAAAACTACGAAGAATTAGGAATGATTTTACAAGATCATCTTAGAGGAGGTAAGAGTATACAATGAGTATGGAAATTCTGAGTGCTTTTAATTTCATTGATAAAGATGATTTTGTTCATCGTTTAGATCCGCGAACGAAGTTTTACCTTGTTATCGTATACCTTACACTTCTTATCATGTTTAATGAATATATCATCCAATTAGTACTCCTTTTTACTTTGGTTATTTGGATTCTTTTGGCAAATATGGGAAATCTAATTTTAAAATCTCTACGAGGTATGTGGTTAATCATTTTTTTCATCATATTTTTTAATACTTTGTTTGTTTCTTTGAATTTGGGGATGAAGATGACATTACGTTTAGTCAACATCATTATTTCGTTTTCTATTTTCTTTCAAACTACTCATCCCGAAGATTTCACACAAGCAATCGCTAAAATGGGTATTTCTTATCCTATAGCTTTTTCCTTTTCCCTAGCATTTCGATTCATCCCCACATTAGCAAATGAAGTGGACACCATCACAAAGGCACAAAAATCACGTGGTCTAGTACTTCAACGTGGGGGTTTAATTCAACAGATACGGAATTTGTTTCCTTTACTTATCCCATTAATTACTAATTCGATTAAACGTGCATACTATGTTGCGGAAAGCTTGGAAGCTCGAGCATTTGGAGTGGTAAAAAAACGCACACATTTGTATCCAGTAAAATTTCACAGTTCCGACTGGATTGTAATTGTATTATTAACAATCATGTTAGGTTTTGGAATCTATTTGAAAGTTTCTCCCCTTTTGTCGCTACTTAAGATATTTCTGTGGGAAATTCCCCTGTAAAAATATGATTCGATATGTTTTTCATGAAATCTACATTATCTCAGTTGACAGATAGTGCTCTTAATTAAACAATTAACGCCTCTTTCCCCTTATCATCAAAGTAGACAACAGTCAATGGGATATGTAGGAATTGGAAAGATTGAATTTCATTCTCAATGGGAAAGTCAGCAAAGTATGATACAGACGATTCAAGATATCCAAAACATCCATGATAACGTTTTTATCCAGATTTTTAATTCAGATTCATTAATTTCCCCTAAACATCTCTATTATGCATCCTATTTTGCAGAACAAGCATTCTCATTATCATCGAACATATCCAAATCTAAATCTATGGAATATTTGATATATGCTTCTGTGCAACGACAGATCAAAAATGCTATTGAAACTGTGGGTTTACCTTTTGATAACGAAAATTCACATCCCAACCAAGCGAATATAGTAATTTGTGCAGATGAAAAGAAGAAAATAACCTCAATAGTTTCACCCCTTATGAATGCTCTGAACTCCAAAATGACGGAAGATACTTATCCGACTTTAGCTCCCCACCGTATCCTAAGGTTACAGAATCTTTACCAAATTGGAGATTTTGAATTAGAGAATGCCATCCTGAGTTTAGGTCATCCTTTAGATACATCTATTACAGATTTACCAGAAGAACGTAAATCACAAATCTTCCTGCATGTTATGGTTGAAAAAATGGCGCAATTATTCATGGAAAATTTTAAGCATAAAAATTAGTTCTTCGCGCGTTGCAATGATTTCTGTTCAGGAATGATTCGAAAAATATCTGAATTTTTCATGAGGGAGATACCTGTTGAATTTCCTATGATTTCATAATGGAGAACCCAGTCAGGATTCTTTAAATCAACGCGATTGGGAATATCAATGCCAATTTTATCAATTATTTTATTACGAGAAACTGGAGTCGACCGTTTTTTTACTTGGATTGCATAGGATTTATATTTGCGAGCAAGTCGCTTTTTGGATTTGTATAATTGCAGTGTTGCTTTGTGTATTAAGTCAAGATTTGTTTCTACTACTTTGTCAACGGGAGTGATTCGTAAAACATATTTGAAAAAATCATTTTCTTTCCTCATAAATGAGCGCGTTTTTTTAATAACTTCATAGGGATCTAGTTTAGTGTTTACAAGTAAGATACCGGGAACGGGACTATGCATAACTACTGGAGTAGAATCTCCAAGCATAGTAATTATAAACCAAATTTCCCGTTCAGCATATTTTTCATATGTTCGATTCGTAGAGATTATCAGATTAAAAGTGTTCATTATATCACTTACTTGAAGTTAATACCGCTAGAATTTGGTCTTTGGTAATTTCACCCTCTCGGAGAATTTGTACGCTGTCTTCAAATTGTCCAGTGGCTGATCCCAATTGAATAACCGTACTTGGAGGATTTTTTGAACATGTACCCATTTCAATTATGAAGTCTATCACTTCGGAGAAATTTTCTACTAACTGCTTCCCTGATGCAATACTTGGTTCCCCAGAATAATTCGCAGATGTACCGATTATACCTCCAAACCCACTTAATTCCTTCAATTTTTTACATATACCAAAAATAATTGGATTACTAGGTATTCGAAGTGCAATATTCTCATTTCCCCCTGTTATGAGTTTGTTTACAGAGAGATCAGGATCATTTAGAAGAGGGACCACAATTGTTAAAGGACCTGGCCAAAATTCTCTTGCTATCTTATCTTCAAAAGAGGAGAATTTCCCTAATCGTTTTGCATCTTCAATATCGGGCACGAGAATGGGAACTCCACGAGTGGCATCTCTTTCCTTTAATGCAAAAACTCTCTGAGTAGCGTCGATATTTAGTGGATCAGCCCCCATACCGTATACTGTATCGGTTGGGTATGCAATGATACTGCCCTCCATAACTACTTCAGCAGCTCGTTCTAAATACACTGACGGATCATCAGATTCCTTTAGATGAATTATAAAACCCATAATATTGTAATTCCTAATACGGAAATAAAGTTAAAATTAATGGATTATACCGATTTTTCATCCATTTGTTGGAATAGTAATTCCTTAGTTACTTGGTTCCACATGAGTTCGCGGTATTGCTCCAATTTTTTTATTTGTTCTTCTTTGACCAAACGGAACCTACCTTGCATTTTTAGGTATTCTTCGATAGGTTTTCGTTTCTTTGGATCAGTGAGTCGTTTGCTTTTTCCAGTTAACCGGAAGAAACCTTGTTCTATTTCATATAAGATCCACATACCATTATCGATAGCCATTTTAGCAATCTCTACTGATTTTTCACTTGGAGATCGCCATCCTGGAGGACAAGGAGCGTAGATATGTATGTATTTCAATCCTTTGATGTCTTTTGCCTTCTTGAATTTATCATATAGATCTAACGGATCTCCTACTGATGCTGTTGCAACATAAGGAATATTATGCATTGCCATAATTCCGGGCAAATTCTTCTTTTGTTGAACTTTCCCATAGTATGTTGTTGTGGTAATCGCACCAACTGGTGTGGAACTAGATCTTTGAATCCCCGTATTCATGTAGGCTTCATTGTCATAACACACATAGATAATGTTGGTTCCGCGTTCTGCAGCACCACTCAATGCTTGTATTCCAATATCCGTAGTCCCACCATCCCCTGCATATGCCACTACGGTGTGGTCTTCAATTCCACGTGCTTTTAATCCGTGATACACACCTGTTGCAGCAGATGCCGCACCTGCAAACACCATATTTATCATCGGAAAATCGGGAGCAGCTTTAGGCCAAACTCCAGGCACTACATTTAAACAGGAAGCAGGACTCACCAACACGGTTTTTGGACCAAGAGCTTTTAGGGCCCATCGCAATGATAAGTCTAATCCGCATCCTGCACATGTCGAGTTACCAGGAAGGAAAAATTCTTTATCTCGGTATGGAATGGATTTTACATCTTTCATATTTGTCATTAGTTAGACCTCCTATCAATTGTACCTGTCCAGTAGGTCCCAAACATAAGATCCTTAGTTTCGGGATATTCTCCTTTTTCATGTACCTCAAATAGTATTTCAAATTGTCCCCGTTGTTCTTCAGTGAGGACATCTCTTCCACCCAATCCATTCACAAAAGGAACTATAGTTAAATTTCTAGTAGAATGATTGTTTTGTAATACAGCGCGAACATCAGTACACACGGGACTACCTGTTGGATTTCCAAATGCAGTAGCTCGATCAACTACACCAATGATTTTCGCATGCTTTACTGCTTCCACTAACTCTTCTGATGGGAAGGGACGATATGTGCGTAAATTAATCATTCCTACTTTGTATCCTTCCTCACGAAGGGTATCCACTGTGATCTCCATCTGTTTACCTATTTCACCATAATTAATCATGATATATTCTGCATCTGAGGATTGATATTCAATAAATAACCCATTCCCATAATCTCTACCAAATTTCTTCTTAAATTCTTTAGTTACTTCTTTGATTTTCTCTTTGGCTCGAAGGTGGGCTAGGTGGATTTTCATTCGGAATTCTTGATAAAAGTCACCAGGCATTACGAGCGCGCCATGCATCATAGGACGATCAGAATCAAGGAATATATGATCCCATCCTTTTTCAGGAATTTCTGGTAGAAATTCATCAATTTCGGATTGCGGAGGCATGTCAACGGGTTTTGATGTGTGACTAAGAATAAAACCTCCAAATGCAGGCATGAGAGGTAACATAACCTCTGGATCTTCAGTTATTTTGTATCCCATTAACACACTATCATAAATCTCTTGGTGTGTAGAGTTAAGTTGAATCATCCATCCTGAATCTCGCTGGGACATAACATCTGAGAAATCAGCCCAGATATTCCATGGAGGAGCAATACCTCGAGATGCAATAGACATAACCATTGGGAGTCGAGTACCTGCTGCCCAGTGAACTGGTTCGGCCATATATAATAATCCTTGACCACTAGTTCCAGTGTAGGTTCGTGCACCAGCAATACTCGCTCCTATAAGGGCAGCCATAACCGAATGTTCAGATTCCATTCGGATAAACTCACAATTCATTTTTCCCGAGTCAACCAGGTCGGAAATTTTTTCTACAATAAGCGTTTGAGGAGTTATTGGAAACGCTGTTACTACTTGTACACGTGCGGCTCTTGCTGCAATAGCAGCCGCGAAGTTCCCTTTAAGTAAACGTACGCCTTCAAATTCTGAATTGGTTTTTGCCATCTTATATTCCCTCCTGAACTTCACTTTCACGAACCATAGCAATGCATTTCACGGGACATTGATTCGCGCAAACCCCGCATCCTTTGCAATAATTGTAATCCACATGATAATAGCCATCGTCTCCTTCATGTATCGTTCCCTCAGGACAGTAAAGATAGCAGAATCCACATTTCGTACATTTCTCAAAATCATGAACGGGACGCACAGTTCTCCATGATCCTGTATCACTTGCGTGTGCAGGAAAACAGATTGGAATTGGGGGCAAATCCTTCCATGATTCATATTTTTGTTCCTTTGGTCGAGTATCTTTATCTTGACATATATTCTTCCAATCTCCCATCAGATCCCCCTCTCTACTTTTTTCACAGATTTGTATGCTTCTTCTGCAGATACATAGTTTTTCTCCCAATTCTTCCCAAATCGGGCTTTATATACATCTTTCATAATATCTAAGGTGTAGATTCCTGTCATTTTAGCAAAAGCACCTAATATCAACGTGTTTAGGATGGGAAATCCTGCGATGAGTAATCCATTTTTCATCGAAATTCCTGTTGCATC
>JAEOTN010000057.1 GCA_016839865.1 Promethearchaeota archaeon
AGTGTAGCTCGGTCAAGCATGTGAGGCTCTCACCCTTGCGACGCGGGTTCGAATCCCGCTCGAAGCATATTTTAAATTAGGAAATCCCAATGATCCATCCCCAGACTTTTTACATAGAAACATATGGGTGTACGTTTAATCAAGCAGATAGTACGAAAATCGCTAATGTGCTATTAGATGAGAATTATCTCCCATCCTCCAAAGATCATGCAGAAATCATTATAATTAACACATGTGCAGTGAAATCACAGACTGAAGCAAAGATCTTGCATAGATTAAATACAATTTCCTTACATCCTGAACAAAAACTACTTATTACGGGATGTCTACCGTGGATTTCAAAATCTCTTCTTAGTCAATTAACAATCATCAATCCTCGTGTTCAAATTATTTTTGATTGTAATTCCTTGGAAGATTTGGCAAAAATTTTGAAATCAAGACAATTCAAAGAAGTGCAAATTCTGAAGTCGTCAAAATCCATAAAAAAATCAAAAATTTCGTCATTGACTAAGGATCCAAATAAACCAGGAATATTACAGATTTCAGAGGGATGCAGTAACTCTTGTTCATATTGTTGTACTCATTTCAGTCGTGGAAAAGTACTAAATTATCCGGTAGAAGACATTATCAACCAGATAGAGGTATTTTTGGACCATGGGATAAAAGAAATCTATTTGACGGGGCAAGATTGTGGAGAATATGTGTGGAATTCCTATTCCGTTGTAGATTTAGCCCGAATGATTGATGATAAATTTAATCAAAATGAAGTTTTTATAAGAATGGGGATGCTCCACCCAAAACATCATCATAAAATAATTGAACTTGCAGAGGTCTTTCGTAATTCCAGCATTTTTTATAAATTCCTCCATATTCCCATTCAAAGCGCTTCAAATAAAGTTTTATCTTTAATGAGAAGAGGATACTCGAAAGAGAATATCAGTGAATTATTTAATGAAATTCAAAGAAATAAAATCACACTCAGTACGGATGTTATTTGTGGATTTCCAGAAGAAACCGATAAGGATTTCAAAGAGACATTTGATTTTATTGAGAAATATCAACCTGATATTTTGAATATTTCCAAATATACCAGTCGACCAGGAACTACTTCAAAATCAATGAAACAAGTGGATTCGACTATAATTAAAAAACGAACTCAACTTTTAACAAAATTACACTTAAACTATATCGCTGAAAAAAATCTTAGATGGAATGGATGGGAAGGACGTGTACTAATCAGGAATTATCAACAAAATAAGAAATTTCAATATTCCGGACGTACAGAATTCTATAAACCCATTGTGTTTCAAGAAGGAAAACGTAATAACATTATGAATGCGTCTGTTATATCCTCAACACCACATTTCCTAGTTGGAAATATTCTAGGTGAATATGAATTTCTTAAAAATTGATACATAATGGTCCCGTATTGAGTATTCAGCAATATTCATAGCTTTGGATGCTAATTTCTGAGTTAACACACTTTTTGTCTGGTTTTTGGATGCGAGAAGTTTATCAGCACAATAAATTGCTGCACCGGCAAAAATAAAGGGATTTCGGCCCCCTCTTTGATAGAGTTTAATTTCTTTAAGTATTCCAATTGTTTCGTTATATAATATCAGCCGATATTGGCGAATGGAGAAATTTGGAGCTTTTTTTCGTAATCTCTGAACGATTGGTGGATAGTTAACTACACATTCTACAAGCCGGTTAACATAATCTTCGCTTTTATGAGGTGTGGGCTTGTGGATGATTTTTTTATACATTATACCATCTCGAAGAATTAATCGTGGATTTACTCGATGGCCTAGCTGTTGAAAGGCATCACAAATATCATTAATAGAAATTGGGGCATTGTGATATTGGTTTCTAACTGCGAAAAAGACGCAAAATGCAATTAATGAAATGTTATTCCGAATCACTTTATTAATAGATTTGATCTTTCTAAAATAGTAAGCAGCGTCTTTTCTTGCCATCTGATTTAGATTCAAAATTTGTATGATGGCTGATAGTATGTTCATTATACGGTAATCTGTTTCACGATTCTTTACTCGAGCAAATTTTGCATATTTTGTCTTCAATCGTGTATATAACTCTTGAAGGTCAGTTTGAACAGGTTTTCCATTGATATCTGTAAAATTATTCTTCCTATCTACAAAATCTATATACGAGCCTAAAGTACCAACACTTTCCAGTGTTTTTCCTAAAGAAACATACTGTCTTCCTTGATTAAATTGCCCGGAATTTAGTTCAAATAATTGATAGCTGGAACGGAAAAAATTCTCACCTAATACTAAACCACATTCACAGCATGTGTTCTCAAAACTATCTGAAATTACGGAGGAACCACATTCAGGACATTTAGATTGGCGCTCTATTTCATCTGATAAAGGCATCTTCTCCATCGAAGAAGAGGGAGTTGGATTTTATGTGAATTTTCTATACAAAGGAACCGTAAGAATGAAACAAGTGTCTATTCAAATGGACAATGAGTGGGTCGGGGGAATTGCCGACGAAATTTAAAATAACTATTTCGATATTTTCGTGTGCCTTAAATAAATAGGTAACCACAAGAAGTAAAAAGGAAATCGTAAGATGGTAGAAGTTCAACATCTTGTAGCTATAATGGGTACAAGAGTAGCTGTATTATTATGTTTCACGACTATGTTATTTATTCAATGGTTCAAAACAGAAAAAAAAAGCATTCGAGATTTTAAATTTCTATTCGGTTTATTGTTTTTCTTCCTAGCATGCGGTAAACTGTTTGATATCTTTTTCTGTTTTAAAATGGGGGAGCTAGAAGTACTTACAGCACCTGAATATCTCCCATTATTGAAATTAAGGTGGATTTTGATAATTGCGAATACAATTCCGCTATTCAGTTTGTTAGTTTTTGTTTGGTTTTATAAAAGTATAAAAAAGCAAATCCTTTTCAACGGAATTTTTATCGTTATTTCATCACTTCTAGTGATTTTTGCTCCTAGCTATGTGTTTTTGCAAGGAGTATTCATAGTAATGTTATTACCTGTTATGATTCTCTCAGATATTACATTTTTTAATCTTCACCGACATAAACGGCTTCCACAATTTCATTCTTTACTCATGGGAGTTTCTCTTCTGCTTTATTTAATTATGCAAATCTTGCATCCAGTTTTGGTAGCTACTTCTTTTGCCCAAGACATTAATATTATTATTAGTGAAGGTATTGACCTTATTTTATGGACATTAATGGGATTGTCGTTTGTCATTAAACCTCGTTTTACTCGTATTCAAACCCAAAAGATCATCGTGTAAACGACGAAAATGAAAAATTTTTTTATTAATGCAATATAGACCTTTTTACTGAGACGACCGGTGTTGAGAAATGGGACACAGAAGACAAAGCGCGCCTAGACATGGATCACTAAGATATATGCCAAGGAAAAGAGCAAATTATATTAAAGGACGAATTAGAAACTGGCTTGATGTTGACAATAAAGATCCACTCTTCTTAGGATTTGCAGGATTTAAATCAGGAATGACACACATTGCCTATATTGAAGACCAGAAAACAAACCCGTTTTTTGGTAAAGAGTTAATGAAGCCTGTAACAGTGATAGAAACTCCTCCCTTGGTTTTATTTGGAGTAAAAATATATGAGCAATCTGAATATGGATTGAAATGTAAGGGGGAGCTTCTTCATAACAAGCTAAATAAAGAATTAGCACGCAAAATATCTCTTCCCAATCCAGATAATTACGATTTTAAAAAGAAGAGGAAGGATTTAGAAGAATCGATTAACTCTAATTCTATTTTACGAGCATTATTCCATACACAGCCATATAAAACAAGTGTCCCACGAATTAAACCAGATATTATTGAGGTTAAGATATCTGGAGGATCTACACCTAATGAAAGACTTCAATTTGCATTAGATAACTTTGGAAAAGAGATTCGTATACGAGATGTATTCGCAGAAGGAGAATTTGTTGACGCAATTGGTGTGTCTAAAGGAAAAGGATTTCAAGGTCCTGTAAAGCGATTTGGTATAAAGTTGCTTCCTAGAAAAACCCGAGGTACAAAGCGTGGTGTTGGATGTATTGGACCATGGCATCCTGCACGTGTAATGTACACTGTTGCTCGAGCAGGGCAGATGGGATTCCATCAGCGAACAGAATATAACAAACGAATTGTAAAAATCAGCGAAACTGGTGATGAAATAAATCCCAAAGGGGGTTTCTTACATTATGGATTAGTGAAAGGAGATTATATTGTGGTAATCGGATCAGTACCGGGACCTAAAAAGAGATTGATACGAATTCGTAAATCGATGAGACCGAAAAGGGTAATTGAAGTCACACCCCCCACAATAACTTATATCAGCAGACAAACTCAACAAGGAAAGTAAAAATGGCAAATATCAATGTATACGGATTGGATGGGAAGATAAAACAATCCGTTCGATCTCCAACATTCTTCTCAATGGTACCTCGTAAAGATATAATTTCACGGGCAGTAACTGCTATTGAACTCTCTGAGAAACAACCACAAGGAAGAGATCCACTAGCAGGAACAAGAAATACGGCACAATCATGGGGTTCTGGATATGGCGCAGCACGTATTCCAAGAAGAAAGGGATCAGGATATCCAGGAGCGCGAAATGCAGCATTTATTCCTAGAGCAGTTGGGGGGCGATTGGCATGGGCTCCTACCTCTGAGAAAAAATTGAAAAGAAAAGTTAACTCTAAAGAGAAGAAACTCGGTCTACTTAATGCTATTGTTGCTACTTCAGTAAAAGAAATGGTTTCAAAACGGGGTCATCGAATTGAAAAAGTCCCTACTATCCCGCTTGTTGTAGATGATAAAATTCAGACCATCAAAAACACCGGTGAGATTCTAAAAGTTTTTGAAAACTTAGGATTATCTGAAGATATTGACCGAGTTAAAAATACGGTTAAAATTAGGGCCGGAAAAGGCAAAAGACGAGGACGTAAATACAAAAAACGCAAAAGTGTATTAATCGTAGTTAAAGATAATTTTGGAATATTCCAAGCTAGCCGAAATATACCAGGTGTGGATATTGTGGAGATTTCAAAGTTAAACTGTCGTGATTTAGCTCCTGGAGCACAGCCAGGCAGATTGACTTTATGGTCTCATTCTGCATTTAAACAATTAAACAATATGTAGAGGATAACAATGGAGAAATACTACAAAATACTCAAACAACCCGTGGTCACAGAAAGTACATTTGACCTAATTGATGAACACAATAAAATTGTTTTTATCGTTGATCGAAATGCAAATAAATATCAAATTCGTGAAGCGGTTGAACAAATCTATAATGTGAGAATCATAAAAGTTAATACTATGATAACACCTTCTGGTACAAAAAAAGCATATATTAAACTTCATCCGAGTGATTCAGCAGCCGAATTAGCCATAAAATTAGGAATATTCTAGGGAATACACAAATTCTGCGAAGAATACTTTTTTTTAAACTTTTCAATAATTTTCTTTAATTTCGGATATTCTGATATAACGAGGGTTTTTTTCATATCAAATCCCTGAATTTTTTTAGTAAAGTTAGTACAATCTTCTGTTTTTTCGAAAAACAAAATGCAATAGTGAAAAGAATTGGTGATTTGGTCAGAGATAACAGATATTGTAGTGGGTGTAAATTCTTCAATACGGAACAAAATTACTTCTCCATTAAATAGAGTATAAAGTTGCTTGGATTTTTGTTTAAAGGATATATTATGTAAAATAGAATCAAAATTATTGATGGGTAGGGATTCAAATTCTTTATGTGAATTTTCTTCTTGTAGTTCATCTATAAACCTTGAACTCAGGATGGTAGGTGATTTAGTTTTGTTTAAATGTCTTGTACTTATGAGCCCTCGAGTCAAGATTCGTCCTAGAAGAAAAGGATGAAATAAATTTCTAATAGGATATGGATAGTGGCATTGAGCTAATATATCAACAAGTTGATTTGAAAATTTATTCAAATTATTTGTGGCACCAACTAAATAATAACAATTCTCTGAATAATTTCCTAGATTTTTTGAATAAAATACTAAGGAGCATTGTAAATTCGATGCATAGAGAATTTCAGTCACCAAGCGAATTTGATTGTGTTGAGAAATCCAAGCAAAATCGACAAGACCAAGAAAATAATATATTTTTTCATGTTCTGCTTTGTCAATATAAAAATGATTTCGACTCTCTCGAATAATGTGAGTACCGCGTAAAAGGGATAAATTTTGAATTCCTAGAATAGATATATATGAGTTTTCAAGCAAATATGAACGCAAAATGGTTAATTCAAAACCAGTTTTATCGATGTGCTTTTTTAAATTATAGTACCGAAATTTAAGTTCACTTGTACCGATTCCTGTGAGTTTCATTAGTATGAAAATGCGAGATAAGTCCCCAATGTCAAATTGTATAGAAAATGAATCAATTAGAGAGAACCTATATAATGTATTTAGAAATTCAATGCTACTGTTCCAATCTTTTAGTTCAGCAATTATTATTCCAATATTATGAGAATCTTTTTTCAAGGGTAGTGTGGAATTGCACGCTGGATAAGTAATAAGATCATCAGATATGGAGAAATCTAGAATATGATGAGAAGCATGATTTTTTTTCATCCCACCAGTATTCTTTAATGGAATTTAAAAAATCCTCTTGTCTTTCAAACTTTTTTATACATGTTTTTAGAAATCCGTTTTATTAATCCTTGTTGATGCCATTGTTTCAAGATGTTTCTGCACTCAGAAAAATCACTTTCATCCATTTGGAGAAGTTTCATTACTTGTAATATTGAAAATTGCTCCGGTAATCTATCTTCAATTTTTGTGAATAATCCCAATTAGTACACCTTTGGTTTTCTAACCTATTGAACTGTCAAAAGTGCCACACCTTAAAATTTTTTTGATCTGGAGGAATACTAAAGGTTACATTTCACCATGGATCCCACTCGTCTGGATCTGAGGGGGAAAATTCTGCTTCTTCAGTTTTTTTCAATAAGATGCGAGGGGAGGTTTGATTTCTCGTTTCTTGAATAATATTATCTGTACTTAATAAATCACCAAAAGATCTCATGATAGCATTTATCTTCTGAAACTCCCGAGGTGTGACTTTCACAAATATATCATCTTTTTCATTCTCTAAAATCCCAAGAGTCACGGATTCAATAACTCCCTCCTGTTCAGTATAACGAAGAATTAGTTCCTTTTTTGTGTTCTTAATATGAATTCTCCAAAAAGTCTCTTTCATCTGATCTTGTCCCATAATCAAGATAGGGTGATGATATCATATAAATTTGAATGAAAATTTGTTAGAGATTATAAAAGGGAACAAGAGAATCCTCAAGAGCTTCAACGCCCTCTAATTTGAGAATTTTATTTTTAAAACGGGACAAATCTTGATTTAATACACCCGAAAAATATAATTCATAACAATATTGGTTTTCTAGAAACATAATTCCTGAAGTATGCAAAATTGTAGTAGATACGGAGTTTAAAACTGACAGCATTTGATCTATTGTTGTCTGATGTATATTAGATCCATAAAGAAAATATTTCGTAATTGGTAAATACTTAGCAGGATAGATGGTGATTTTTGTAAATAATGATGTTATGGAATAGATTACCAGAAATTGAGATGTTCTTTTTTGCGGTATCATGTTTTCATTATGTAATATTATAGGAAGTAGTTGATCTTTATCAAGAATATAAGCGTTAGTGAGATGTTTCATTGTTGCTATCCACCCTAGTACGATGTTTGCTAAAATAATGTTTTTGGATTTTTTTTATTTTTTTAATTGTTCCAGAGGTTTTTATTGTATGAAAGATCACACTAACATTTTTGATTTGACGAATAAATGCAAGTGATGCAACTACTTTCTTATCTGTGATGTTGTTACAGCGCAAAATCCCCCAATGATCGTCTGGATCAAATTCAGTCATCCAAAGTCCTGTTTTATATGCATTATATTCACCAAATAACTTTGTAAGAGTAATCCAAATCGTCTGGATAATTTCTTTTTCCTTTAATTGGGTATCAGGATCGATTAAAAAATATTCGAATAGGAGATACCTTTGACGTTGTAAGTGCACGTTTAAACTTCCTATGAGTTATCAGATATTATTCTGACCCCTTCTTGAATATAACATGAATTGTAGGCGTTTTTTAGTTGGTTAAGTACTTTTTGTGGATTGGTTTTAACAATTGAATTGCTAATTTTATCTGGTAGGTCAAAAATTGCTGAGAAAATCGCTTTGATCTCATATGGTCCAATGATCTCAAGAATATTTTCCTCCCATCCTCCGTATATTACTGAATTCATATATGTGTGCATATTATTCAAGAATTTACTCAAATTATGAAAAACTCGCGATCTTTCATGGGTCTTCGATAAAATAACGTCGCGTAGGCTTATTTCAATGAATTTTTGATTGGTTTTTATTAAACTAATCACTCCAGGTGTGATATATTTCAAATTTGTTATTTTTGGACAGGATATACAATTTACTCTTGAATCATTAACAGCAAATGTTAAAACATCTTTATTTGTGCTTTGAACCGCAATAAAAAAGGTGTCCAATTTTTTTATCGATCGTAGCTCAGTTTTTAGGTGTTTTATATCATTTGGATATAGCGTGATTTTGCCATATACTTCTAAATTGGTTTGAGATTGAATTTCTTGGAGAATGTTGAGGTATTCTTTATTCTGAACGTAATCTAAATTGATGAATAAAGTCTGAAATCCAATCATGTGATACAAATTCAGCTTTTGAGATTGTTCGCTTTTTGGTAGATTCTCACAAAGTACAGAAGTATTTGTATACATCTTTGACTAACTCTCAATTAATCCTATTCCAGATAAAAATTCTTGGAGCTCTATTAAGTTCTTTTTTATGTCTAGTTTATGGTTATTATTGGATATTTTAATTTGTACGCGAACACAATCGGATAGAGTTGTTAATGATATTTTTTTTCTAGCGAGTTCATGTTTGGAAAATCGCAAAAATAACACCCCTTTTGAGCTCATTCGATTCTCAATGTCATTTGAAATTGTATATTTATCTGTAGAAGATAAGTGAGAAGCAATATGGGTTAATATCGTAAGATTTGTTCCTTTGTTGTTTAGGGTATATCTAAGGGTGGATATAGAATTCCCATACCCACCTTTAACAACTTCAGAAGAGGAATCTAGTGTTTCATTAAAAGGAAATAGTGTAGAAATACAATTTTTGACTTTTAGAAGAGATTCAGTAGCGTTAGAGTTCGCATTTATCTCTATAAGGGGTATTTCCATATCTGTTACCAATTATTTGCCGCGATTTCTATTAGCATTCAGAGAAGGTCGAATTTTTTCTGCTCCAATACCCTTATTGCGTAATCCCCGACCTTGTTTTCCAGCTGATGTCATTCCTCGGAACGATCTTCTTCGATTTTTTGGATCAGAAATCCAATTGATTTTTGGATCACTGATTATGCGAGGATGATTTGGATCTACTAAAATCACTTCATACCATTTGTGACTACC